>CAZHQP010000010.1:0-24395 GCA_964534735.1 uncultured Roseivirgaceae bacterium | reverse complement strand
ATGCCGTTGCGTGTTCGATTGGTGTACACGGCATTGTCGAGCCCCCAATCTTTTATACTAATCTTATGTTCAGGAATCTGCTCCTGCAGGATGAGTTGTTTTACCGTTTCGCTTCGCATCTGTGAAAGCCATTCATTGTACTCCTTTCCTCCGATCGGATCGGTATGGCTGATCAGGTGGATTTCATACTTGCTAAGATCAGGGATGGAGTCAAGCCAGTGATGCAACTGCCCTGCCTGGAATTCATCGATGCTGTAATCGCCTCCGCCAAAGTAAATACTCATGCGGATCTCCTGCTGCTGCGCGACCGCAGCGACATTTAAAAGCAGTAACACCATTACAAACCCTGCGATACGCATTATCCGGACAGTGTTTAATTTTACCCGTAACACACTGCATTTCCGGATGCAGCGTTTCTATGGTACAATTTACAACAGAGTACTTATATTTAATACACAATTGAGCCTGAGATGAACGTATTGAAACTAATCTGCTTCCTTTTGTTGCTTGTACTGACCGCCTGCGGAAACAAGGTGATTTATTACGGCAGACAGTACCCCGCTACGGATACGGTTGCACTTTATTTTCGTGAAAGCGATGTAAGTGAATCCAATGAAATTATGGGTAAGCTTACATACGAAGTAACCGCGAAAAAATCATCGGATAAAGTTCAGGCCAAGCTTACCGAATATGTGAAGAAGAAAGGTGCTGACGCAATCATCTTTGATGACATTTCATTAACTAATACAGGCAGTACGACAGGAGGTGCGGGTGCCGGTGCAGGCCGGAAGAGAGTTTTCTTCGGATTGTTTACCACAAAAACAAAGTATTCAAAGGGGCAACTCGTAAAAGCTACTATTATCAAGTACAAGAAGAATATTTGATCGTTGCCAGGTTGAGCATGTCGAAACCTGCCTGAAAGAAATATGACAAACATCCCTGGCAGATTCAGGATAACAACCACTTAATTTTACTTACTCTACCGTCAGCCTGTCCTCCACCATCCGGTTATTGTACTGCTGAATGATCGCTTTAACAATTGGTTCAATCTCGGCAACCTTCTCCGGAATCTCTTTCTTAATGTCGTTCTTCAGTATTTTATCCTTCCGGAAATTGTAAACTGCGATGGTTTTCTTACCATCAAATTGCAGCAGGTAATCTTCAAAATAAAAATTATAGACCTCATCACGATAGTTGAATGCAAAAGGATCTGAAGTTGAATCAAATACGTTGCGGCCAAATTCAATGAAAGGCTTATCGTAATGCAAATAACCCAGCACAGATGGCATGATGTCGATCTGCTGTGCGATGTCAGAGTTCATCTCCGCGAGGCTGTTATCAGGTTTAAAGAAAATAATCGGTACGGAGAATAATCCGCGCGTAGTCCGGCCTTCTGGGAAGATTATGTTCGAGGAAACGTGATCGGCCGTGATTACAAACAACGTGTTCCTGTACCACGGCATCTTTGATGCTTTCTCAAAAAATTTCTTCAGCGAATAATCGGTGTACTGAATGCATTTTAAGATTGGATCATCACCGCCTTTAAATCTCTTTTCAAATTCTTCCGGCACCTTAAACGGATGATGTGAACTTACCGAAAAGATGGATGACATAAACGGCTGCGGAAACTCATTCAGCTTATCGGCATAGAACGAAAAAAACCTATCATCCCAGATACCCCACATACCGTCAAAGTCTGCATCGTTACCATATTCATTTTTTCCATAATAATGCTCAAAGCCGGCCAGGTTGGTAAACGCATTAAAGCCCATTGATCCGTTTGGTGCGCCATGAAAGAATGAAGTGTGATAGCCCTTCTTCCGTAACATGCCGCCCAGACTGTTAATCTTATTATTCGCAAAAGGCGTAAGCACATAGGGCACACCCAGGGATGGAATTCCTGCCATCACAGAAGGCAATCCATCGATTGACTTGCGCCCATTGGCAAACGAATACTCAAACGTTTTACTGTGCTGCACAAGCGAATCCAGAAAGGGTGTGTAACCCGTATAGCCGGCTTTATCTTTATTGAATACACCGAAGAATTCTTTCGAAAAGCTTTCCAGAATGATCACGACAACGTTATCCGCACGAAACGGAATTGTATCATTCGCGGTATGATACGGATTGAACATCATATTCATGTCCATATCACTTTTAAAATATTCAACCTTCTGAATTTTTGTTTTACCCAATGTTCTGAAAATCGCGAAAGGTGTATTGAGCACCAGGCTTACCTCGTTCGGATGCTCTACGTATTCTCCTGCGTTGCTGAGCGTGATCGGGCGTGTGCTGTGCCGGAAGCCTCCGCGCACGGCCCCGATAAATAATGCAATAACGATTGGTAAGGCCAGTATGCCTGCCACATAATAAGCAATGCGATGCTGCATGAGCGGACCGTGCACCTTGATCTTATTATAGAGCCATACCATCAGCCACATCAGGAAGATCCAGAAGAGCACGGCATACCAGTAATCAACCAGGAAACGAAAGAAAAGTGAGAACAAATTAGTTTCGTTTTCAAACTGGCTGAATACATCGGCCGTGGTTCTGCGCAGCGTAAACTTGTAATAGATGAAGTCCATTACATTCGCGGCCAGCGCAACACCGTTAAGTGTATAGTAAAAGATTTTGATCGTTAACTGGTACCCCGGACGAAAGCGAAGGTCAACCGGAATAACAGAAAGAATTAAAAGGACTAGATTTATATAGAGTACAGCGGTGAGGTCAAACCAGAATCCACCCCACAAAATCCGGAAGAAATTCCAGGTCGACATTTCCGGGAAGTAACTCAGGTTATAAATAAAAAACCCGATGCGGCAGAGCATGAACAGGAACATGGCCAGCGCCAGCCGAAGGAACAACGCCCAGTATATATTTCCTTCCAGCCGAAGGCCTTTAAAAAATCGCGAGAGGTTCATACGAATTCATCTGCAATGTACCTCCAAAACATCCGACTGCACAAACTACCATACTTATTGCCGAAGCGACAGCTCACAGACCAACTCATGGAGTATTAAATTTTAATCATTATTTTGGCTGTCTGATTAGTGTCATACATGACCAAAAAACCTCTACCTGCGTGTCTATTCGTTTTTTTTGCGCTTTTGGCTGTGGCTTCTGCTCACGCGCAGGAAGTTCATTCACTGGGACTTTTCACCGGAATTTCAGTGCCCTACACCTGGGATGGTGGTATTAACAACGATTCCCGGTACAAGACTCGTTTCGACATCAAGTACTCTCCTATCGGGGTTCATTACGGAATCGATAAAGAAGGTCATGGATTTACATTTGACCCCGGCATTATCCGCATCGGGCAGAACTTTAACGTGATCAATACCACGGGGGGTGAAATTGGCCACCGGAACATTGACCTTACGTATTTGCAGGTGCCGATCGGGATCAAGCTGCACATCATTGATATGTCGTTCTTTAAGGTAAGCCTTGTATCGTCTGTTGCTGTTGGCATTTTGCTGGATGGAAAAGAAACGATCCGTCATGCAGATGGCAAGCTTAAGTTCCCGATTGAAATGACAGGTTCGTTCCCTTCACCCCAAAACCAGGAGTTTGAAGCAAAGTATCCAGGATATGTGGTAGAGTATGATGGTGTACTGGCCCCGCCTGTAAACGGAAAAATCTCCACCAAAGATTTATTTCAGAAGTTTCAGGTGTTCGGAGCGATTGGCTTCCGGTCAGACTGGGACTTCAGTGAAAACTGGCGGGCATCTTTTGATTTGCGGGGCAACATTGGCATACTTGAGCCGCGAACTTCGGAATACATTAACCGTGTAAAAAATTACGAAGCCCTGTACGACATCTATGGTGCGCGCAGAGACTTGTTCTTATCGCTTACCTTCGGCATTGCGCGGACACTAACGATTGAGCACCGCGAAAAAGAAGCCCGGAAAAAAATCCGAACCTCCAACAAGCCAACGCAGCATAAGTATCCGTGGCCGGGACCAAGGAATAAGAAGCCGAAGGGATAAATTACTTTTTAGAGATCAGTTCCTGAATCGTAATATTCTTTGCGATTACCTTACCATCCTTATCAATCAGGTAATTGGTTGGCATAAACTGAATTCCATACACTTTTCCAGTTATCCCCTGCGAATCGATTAACTGCACCCACGGAAATTGATTTGTGTTTAAGCTTTTCCTCCAATGGTCGATGTTCTTATCCAGCGAGATGCTGATAATAACAATCCCCTGTTGCTCAATCTGTTTGATTAGTCCTTTATAAGCTTTCATTTCTTTAATGCACGGCCCGCACCACGATGCCCAGAAATCAAGCAATACCTTTTTGCCTGCATAGCTGGCAAGATCAATCATGTTATCATCAGCATCAGATAATCTAAATGGAGGTGCCGGATGACCAATCAGTCGTGTATCAACCAGATTTTTATAACGCGCCTCCATAAATGGCAGAATAAAGGAATCAGGCTTGCGCGACCTGAACTTTTCCATCACTGTGTCCATGAAAGCCAGATCGTTGTTATCCCAAGAGTTCATGGTCTGATAAATGCCGATTGAGACATCCATACTATCGAGCACATAGCGACTGCTTTCCTGTATCATTTTTGAACGTGCATATTTCAACGCTGCGTTTAAGCTATCGAGTGTATGAGGATTTGTAGTTAACGGTGCCAGATTACGAAGCTGTGTTTCAAGAGGAGCAATAAATTTTCGGAAGTAAAAGCTGTTGATATCGAAATAGCGTTGAGTCCGCGAAATCAGATCTGACCCTTCAAAATTGATTTTAATAAACTTTACCCGCCCGTCTTCCGTAGCGAAAGAGGCTGTATCAATGCTTGCGCGGATATCCGTTTTGCCGACATCCACTATTATTAACCTGCTATTATTATCATACCGAAGGCGATAGTAGCCCGGTGCAAGCTGTAAAAATTTTAGCATGAACTTCTGATCTGCGGAAACTGAAGCAGAGTCAATCACAACAAACTTATTAGCAGGAAGAAGTTGCTTCTCAAAAAAGATTGGTGTTTTAGTTTTTGCAGGAAAGTTAATAGTACCCGTTACGGTTAAGCTTGCATTATCGATTGCTCGCTGCTGCGCATTCCCTGTTGATGTAAACAAGAAAATCAATAAAGTGCAAAATCTCATAAGCATATCCATTAGCGTTGATAACTAATGATGTAAGCTTTTCTGTAAAAGTTGACCTGAGAACGATTTATTCAGAGATAATTTTATCCCACATTTTACGTTATAAAAAAGCGGCTATCGGTTATACGGATACTCGTTGATCCAGTGGAATCCGCGCTTGATAAGCCTGAAACCCTTGTCACCCTTACGATCAAAGAGGATCCTGACGGAATCGTTTCTCACCGTTCCTTTCACCAAAAGCTCCTTTCGCTCATTTAGCCATTCATACTGCAGCATGCTCTTATTCGTAGTATCAAGCCGCTGCTTTAGGTACAACGAATGAGCAACCGTATCAATCTTCATAGAATAGCCCCGCGTGGAATCATTCAGGAATTTGATCTGCGCATACTCTCCCCACTGAATGACCAAATGCCGCCAATAGGTCGAGTCGGTAGCTAACGGAGGAATGGTGTCGTTATTCACGACAAATGATTTAACGTAATACGCTCCGTACAGCGGGGGCTTGGGTGCACCATCACCATACTGCTTTGAACCCTCTGCCACATCAAGGGTTCCAACTATAACTACATACGCAACGAGGACATACTTAACAACATAACCCGTAATGCGAAGCCATTTCCGTTTAACCTCAGGTGCAGGCATAGCCGGAAGACTGACCGCTTGCCCGGTGAAAAAGAACCTGAACAGGCGTTGCATATCCGGTACCAGCAGAAATACAGTGAGCAGAAATAATCCGGTTGAAACAATCTTTACCGGCACGTCATAGAAATAGTTAACCGCCATCACGTTTGCGGTAGTCATGAGCGTAATGATCGCTCCAATAGTCACCGTTCTGCGGAACAGCAGCAGCAGGGCAGCGATCTCCGCCACACCCATAAACATATTATAGCCTTTTGAGAAACCCATAAACGTCCATGCCAGGCCCATAGGCGAAGAGTTTCCATAAGGCTGAATGAGTCGCCCGATTCCGGGTGACGGAAATTGTGACTTGAAGACTTTATACAATCCATAGTTAAACAGCATGAACCCGACATAAAAGCGGACAGCCACGGTTAGCCAATAAAAAAGGGTTGTGTAATTCTTTCGGTTGCGGTCGAGCAGTGACCAGACAAGTGTGCCGACTATCGCTATGCAGAATATGGAAAAGACAATAACGTAATCATAGGTCGTATCCCCGCTGCCGTTCGTGAACACGGTAATGTCGTACGACAGGTGCAGGATATTTTTGCCAACCCACGGGATGAACGTATGTAAAAGCTCCATCAGCCATCCGAAGATGTCATAATAAAACGGATACGCTCCGTTATTTACGATCAGCACAAACAGGCCGAGCATAATAAATGTAAAGCGGAAAGCAATTTTCTCAGTCAACGACCAGGTGTGTGCGGAGAGCGAATGTTCCATGTGGGGAAGGTTAAGAGTGGCTACGAAAATAAGATTTTTATTGGAAGAGAAATTACAACCGAAAGCTATACGATACTTTTAGTGACCCATTACTCGATAACTCTACCCGTTGCAGCAACCCAATTCAAACGGTGCATTGCATTGCTTTTGTAAATAATCAATCTTCTCGCTAACATTGCATCCTCTTTTGGAATATAAAGGGCCCATAGCTCAGCTGGTTAGAGCACTTGACTCATAATCAAGGGGTCGCTGGATCGTGCCCAGCTGGGCCCACTTTCTTCCCCTGTTTTTCTAATCAACCCTCCTTCCGCAAAATCTGCAACGGAGGCGTATTGATCACATCGCGTGAATTCCACCAGCCGATGGTAACCGCGAGCAAGATCACGCCCGCTCCGATGAAGAGCAGTTCCAGCCAGTCGAACGCAAAGGTGATCTCGAAGAAGAATGTTGTGAGCAGCCAGCCGCCCACCAGCGAAAGGATCATGCCCGTTAATGCCGAGAACAAGCCGAGGTAGCCGTACTCAATTAACGTGATCTTCCGGATGTGACCTGAGCGCGCACCAATCGTGCGCAGCAGCACGTTTTCTTTCATGCGCAGGAACTTGCTGTTGATCACCGCACCAGCCAATACAACCAGTCCGGTAACGATGCTGAACAATGCCAAAAAGCGGACCACAAGCCCGAGCTTGTCGAACAGCTCGTTGATCGTGCTGAGGATGAGTCGCAGGTCAATCAGCGATACGTTCGGAAAGGTCATCACGAGCTGTTGCTGAAACCGGTTAGCCGCCTGCTGATCGTCAATGCGTGTCGTGGCGACAAAGATTTGCGGTGCATTTTCCAGCACACCTTTCGGGAAAACAAAAATGAAGTTCGGAGGGTCTTTCGACCAGTCGACCTTGCGCACCCCGCTGATCTGTACTTTTATCGGAACACCCTGCACATCAAAGACAAGATTATCCCCCACCTTAACTTCGAGGTCTTCGGTCATGCCTTCCGAGATCGTTACAAAAACGGAATCATTTTTAATCAGGAATGAATCTGCCAGAGCAGGATTTACGGCAACCGTTGATTTAAATCCTTCAGACGCGCGCAAGTTTTCAGTGTGCTGCAAATTACCTTCAAGTAATTCCTCTGAAACATGCAGGCTGTCGCGATAGGTTACACGGTACTCACGCGTGATTGCCCAGTTGCGGATGTTATCGGTAGTATCTTTCTGGATTGCCTCAATGCTCCGGCCCTTTACTTCACTTAACCGGCAGGTGATGATGGGCACAACCTGCTTCACGTCAAGCTTGTTTTCCTGCATGAGTTTTACAACACCCTCTTTCTGGAAAGGCTGAATATCAAACAAAATAGTATTGGACTGATTCTCCTGGCCCGTGAACTCTACCTGGCCCAGCAGGCTTTTCTCAACAATGTTCAGCGTAGCGATGATAAACGAGCCGAGCCCGATGGCAACCATCAGCATGCGGGTCTGGTTGTTCGGGCGGAACAAGTTTGACAATGCATGTCGCCATACAAATGACGCATTGGCGGGAAAATATTTTCGCACGAGATACAACAGCAGCATTGCCACAAGTGTGAGCAAGCCTAAGGCTGCGCCAAGCCCAATGAAGAACATTCCGCCTGTAAGCCAGCTGCGGGTTTGATACGCAGCAAACATCAGCGGAAACGAGGCGATCAGCACAATCGCAGCCAGCCGGGCTTTTGAAAATTTACGGATCGATTCAAAGTCGGCCCGCAATACCGTTAATGGCGGAACAAACCGCACTGCCATCAGCGGCAGCATCGAGAACAACACCGATACCAGTGAGCCTAACGCAATGCCCTGCATAACCGACTTCCATGAAATGTTAAAGCTAACCTCAAGCGGAAGCAGATCTTTAAACACTACGGGGATGACCTGCTGAATGCCGACACCTAAAAATGCTCCTGCCACGCTGCCCAGAATGCCGAGGAAAAATATCTGCAGGAAATAAATGTTAAATGCCTGCCACCCGGTTGACCCGATGCAGCGAAGCACGGCAACCTCATCGCGCTTCTCGCGCGCATAAATGTGCACGGAGCTCGCAATGCCGATACATCCGAGTACCAACGCTAAGAATGCCAGCAGTGAAAAGAACCGGTAGATTGCGCGGAAGCCTTCGCCAAGTCCTTCCTTTCTGCCTTCAACCGTTTCATACGAATGACCGTACTTGCGAACCAGCGGCTTGAATTTTTCCGTGAGCTCATCGGCCTGCTGCTCGTTCTCGGTTTTGAAGAATTGCTTGTACGTAACGCGGCTTCCGTACTGAACAAGCCCGGTGGAGTCGAGCTCGCGCATCGAGATATAAATGGAAGGCGTGAACGTAGTGAGAATTCCGCCTCCCCCCGGAAGCTTGTTAACTTCACCCGCAACCTTAAACACAACATTGCCGATGCGCAAAGAATCGCCTGAGCTTACTTCGTACTGACTGGCGAGCGAGGCATCGAGCATGGCATAACGGCCCTTCTTCATTTGATCGTATGCATCAGCGGGACTTGTTTCCAATGCACCATAGAACGGGAACGGTCCATCAAATGCTACCAATCGAATAAGCCGTGATTGATTGCTGTTAAGGAACAGTACCATTGATGCCATATCAGCCTGCGCAGCCTGCGGATAGTTTGTTGAGTCGAACGCGGCAATCATTTCCGGCTCGAACTTCTTGTTGCCGTTCACAACGTAATCTGCACCCAGCAATTCTTTTGCATTGCGGTCGATATCTTCCTGTAACGAATTGTTTAATGAATCAAGTGCAACAACGGCTGCAATGCCGGTAATAAGTGAAGCGACAAATAAAAACAGGCGCGGGAAGTTATGCCGCGCATCGCGCCAGGCCATCTTCCATACCCAGGCATCGTTGAGAAGATTGCTGTTTCTGCGTTTCAGCTTAATGATGTATTCGATCATACAGAAGTCACAATTTGCTGATCAACAAGCTTGCCTCCGCGCATTCTTAAAATCCGCTCGGTTTTTTGTGCCAATTCGAGGTTATGTGTTACAAGCACAAGCGTTGTTCCCTGCTCTTTATTTAAACCAAAGAGCAAATCGGTGATACCCTGAGAGTTTTCGTCATCGAGATTGCCGGTAGGCTCATCGGCAAATAATATTTTAGGATCGGTAATAAATGCACGCGCCATGGCTACACGCTGCTGCTCACCGCCCGAAAGCTGGGTCGGGTAATGATGGATGCGTTCAGCCAGGCCCACACGTGCCAGTAAGTCTTTGGCTTTCGACTGCACATTTTTCTCTCCGCGCAGCTCCAGCGGCACCATCACATTTTCAAGTGCGGTTAATGTTTGAAGCAGCTGAAAATTCTGGAAAACAAAACCTACATACTGGTTGCGGATATGGGCGCGATCATCTTCACTCATTGCGTTCAGCTTAAAACCCATTAATGAAATAATTCCACTGCTGGGCACGTCTAATCCGGCACACAGACCGAGCAACGTAGTTTTACCGCTGCCGGAAGGTCCGATAATGGCAAGTGTATCACCCTGCGCAACCGAAAAGCTCACCGAATCGAGCACAGTAAGGGCATTTGTGCCGGAGCGATAGGTTTTTGTAAGGGCTTCGGCTTGTAAAACAGTTTGTGACATGGTTTTTGCTAAATCAAATTCAGAATTCTTTCGTTATTAGGGATAAAATCACAGTCATTCTGAGCGTCAGCGAAGATCCCCCAATTCGGTACGCTATCCGGGGAGGTTTCGCTTACGTTCATCATGACGATTTAAAATTATAGTATGGTAGTCGGGAAATACATGTTAATTATTGCAATGGCTTTTTTTGTTCAGGCGAAGCCAAAAGTAGTCTTATTTTTTGGCGATAGTCTTACTGCCGGCTACGGACTTTCACCCGAGGAAGCCTTTCCTGCCCTTTCCGAAAAACAGCTTGTAAAGAATGGCAAGAATGTAAAAGTTGTAAACGCTGGACTCAGCGGAGAAACTTCAGCCGGAGGTTTAACACGCATCGACTGGATATTGCGGCAACCCATAGATGTTTTCGTGCTGGAACTTGGTGCGAATGACGGACTGCGCGGACTACCGCTCGACCAGACAAAAAAGAATCTTCAGTCGATTATCGATAAAGTAAAAATTAAGAACCCGAATGTAAAAATTTTGATTACAGGTATGATGGTACCGCCTAACATGGGCAATGCATACACCTCGCAATTCACGGCAATCTTTCCTGAGCTTGCAAAAAAGAACAATGCCACGTTAATGCCTTTCCTGCTGGAAGGTGTTGCCGGCAACGAAAAGCTCAACCAGGCAGATGGCATTCATCCCAACATAGAAGGCCATAAGATCGTGGCGTCAAATATTACAAAAGCGCTCTCGCCTTTGTTATAAAGTACCTATTCGTGCTTCAGTACAACAGCAGGGTTAACTGACGTTGCGTGTCGTACCCGGAAGAAAATGGTAAGCCCCGTGATGGCAATCATTACCAGCAGGGTTAGCAGGAAGATTCCGAAGCTTAACGGAATGCGATACACAAATTCACTCAGCCATTTTTCCATTCCGTAATACCCGAGCGTACAGGCAAATGCATAGCCAACCACTACCAGGATAACAAACCGTGAAGCGAGAAGCTTAAGAATTGAGATCCCCGAAGCACCCAGAACTTTGCGGATACTGATCTCTCTTAACCGCTGGTTCAGCACAAAGAGAACCAGTCCGTACAGGCCCAGGGTAGCGATAAAGATGGCAACACCGGCAAACCAGCCCATCATTTTCCCGGTCTTGATCTCAGAAACATACGCGCGGTTATAGAGGTCATCATAAAACGCATATTCAAACGGATACTTGTCTGATATGGAGCTTAACGTTTCTTCCACAAACTGTAATGTTTGTTGCATTCCTGCTTCATTAACTTTTAAGGATAAACAAGATGGCGGGCCCCAGACAAAATTCTTCATCCGAAGGGGCTGGATTTTTTGTTTGAAGTCCTGAAAATGAAAATCCTGGACAACACCTATTACCCGTGTTGAGTCGCCATGTGCAAACAAGGTCCCGACAATCTCTTCATTGGTGTAACCGAGTTCTTTCACCAGACTTTCATTAATAAGCACATCGTTATGACCGCTGGTAGCAGAAAGATTTTGTCCGGCCAGCAATTTTATCTCGTATACGTTCAGAAAGGAAGAATCTATCTCGCAATAATAGACTTGCAGGCTTTTCTTCTCGCCTTTGACGTCCCAGGTTCTTCCCTGGTTACTGCTCACCTGGCTGGGTGCTTTGGAAGAGGCTGAGACTTTAATAATATTCGGATTTTGAAGCAGCTTCTGTTTGATAGCATTTGCTTTTTCCTGCCATGCGCGATCACGCAATTTTACCGTTACGATCTGTTCTCTGTTAAAGCCCAGGTTAGTATGTTCTATGAACTGCAATTGATTCCATACCACCAACGTGGCAAAGATCAATGTCCCTGAAATAACAAACTGGAATACAACAAGTGCATCCCGCAAGGAAATACTGTTGTTGTTTTTAACAGAACCTTTAAGTGTGAGCGCAGGGTTCATGGAAGATAAAACGAGAGCCGGGTAAATTCCGGCAACAACTCCAACCAGTATGGTAAGTGCTGACAGAACAATTAACAGCAACGGCTGCGCCTGAAAGCTGAGCACAATGTTCTTTTCAAGAAATGAATTAAAATATGGAAGTGTAAGTATAACTGCTCCGTACGCAATGACCATAGATAGCGTGCTCATGAAAACCGCTTCACCCATAAATTGAATCATCAACTCACTTCTGCTTGCCCCGGTAACTTTTCGTAACCCTATTTCCCTGGCACGTTTTGAAGCGCGGGCTGTAGCCATGTTGGCATAATTAATACAAGCGATCAGCAACACCAGCGCTCCTATACACAGGAAAATATAGATCCGGCTCATGCTGCCGGTTGCCCCGATATCAAAATTTATGCGCTCCCCGAGATATACATGGCTTAATGACTGGAATTTGTATTCAGGAGAATTGTTATCCTTAAAGTTCGGCTTAACCGACTCCATCAACTTTGCTTCTGCGGCCGCTATGTCAGCGCCCGGCTTGAACATAACATAGTTATAGTAGTTACTGTTGTTCCAACTGGTAAGATCACCCGGCTGTATAATATTAACCGTTGCTTCAAACTGAAAAATAATACTCATTCTAAATTGAGAATTGTCTGGCATGTCTTTTATAACCGCCTCAACAACAAATTCTCCCAGGCTTGTATACGATTCCGCAAGGATTGTTTTCCCGATTGCATTATCAGTGCTTCCGAAATATTTTTTGGCCAGGGTCTCGTTCAGCACCACACTTTTCGGATTATCCAGGATTCGCTTTTTGCTTCCGGCCGCCAGTTCAAGGGTAAACATGCTAAACGCTTCCGGATCAACTGCGTAATATTTGTCTTCAAAAAACGATTCCTTTTCAACCGTTACCAGCAGATTACCACTGCTTAATATCCTCGCGGTGTAATCAACTTCAGGCAATTGTTTTATTACCGCGGCCAGCGGAGCCTGCGTTACGGCAAATTTTGTTGAGCCCATGTATTCATTTTCTCCCTGCTTGTACACCCGGTAAATAGTATCGGAATTCGTATGGTAGCTATCGTAGCTCAGTTCGTAGCTTACATACAGGTAAATCAGTATGAATGCAAAAAGCCCCAGGGAGAGGCCAAAAAAATTGATAAGGGAGTATGTACGGTTACGCGTAACAAGCCGCAGCGAGATCTTGATCAGGTTTTTGAGCATAGGTAGGTTTTTTAAATAATACCTGCAGCCAAACATTTGGTTACACCGTGCACAAGGTAGAAGAATCCCGCTCGCTGCAAATCAAACCAGCTTGAGCTGTTAGTTTTCTGCTTTCAACACCCGGCTATGCGTAGTGAATTGAAGAGAGGTTATTTAATCGGGTTTACCGCGGTGTAGTGAATCTCCTGCAAGAAGCGGTAGATATCTTCAGTAGGCTTGTCGGTTTCCCTACCGAGCTCTTTATTGATAGAGGCGTGAGTTTTCTTTTCGTAGTGAAAGACCTTGTTTTTAACATTCGCCTCGGTCAGCTTTTTAGAAAGAAAGATGGCTTGTTTTTCAGAGGGTTCGTTCTCATCCGCGTAAGCGATCATAAAAGGCGGTGTGTTTTCATCGCCTTTGATAAAGTTGACAGGCGAGGCCTGGTCCCAATCCTTTTTTGTTTTGCCGAAAGCGTCTATATACCATTCTTTCATTTTACTGTTCGCACTCTTCATTAACAGCGCCACATCATAGCCGGTGCCATCCAGCAGTACGACACCATCGAGCATAGCCCTGCTTCCGCCTGACTTTTCAAGGTATTTTTCATCGATGCTTACCAGTGCGGCAAGTTGTGCTCCGGCCGAGTACCCGATCATGAACATCTTTTCCGGATCAGCGCTGTAATGAGTTGCATTTTCATGAAGCCAAACCAGTGCATCGGCAACGTCCTGCGCATTTACCGGGTGTTTCACATCTGGCGACAACCGGTAATTGACCGAAACAAAAACGTAGCCGCGCGCAGTAAAATACTCCGCTTTGTAAAGCACATTATCCTTGTCGCCAAATGCCCACGATCCGCCATGGATCCACACCACCATTGGGGAATTACTTCCCTTCTTGGGCATATAAACGTTCAGCATATTTAGCCTGGCGTCAGACTTTGTGTGCGTAGCATACCGCACATTCGGCACTTTCAAAAACGAGGTTTCATCTTTTCGCTGAGCTGCAAGCGTTCCCACTCCCATCCAAACAATCAAAAAAACTAAAATTAGTTGTGCTTTTCGCATACTCATGGTTATCGAACCTCTAACGGAGCTTTCGCTCCTAAAATTATCGAATCTTATAAAACAAAAAACTCTCCGAAAAGGGAGAGTTTTTTTTAATGCACGCATTTCTTTCTTTACTCGAATCGTAAGGATTCTATCGGGTCGAGCTTGGAGGCTTTACTGGCCGGGTAATATCCCGAAAGAAGTCCCACGGCAACGCACACCGTTAGTCCGAAGAACATCCAGAACCACGGCACCACAAATACTTTAAGGTCCATAATCATCGCTACCAGATTACCGAACCCAATTCCCAGGATTACCCCGGCAACTCCGCCCATCAGGCAAACAACAATCGCTTCGATGACAAACTGCTGACGAATGCGTAACGGTGTTGCGCCAAGTGCTTTTCTCACCCCTACTTCACGCGTACGTTCCGTAACCGATACGAGCATGATGTTCATTAAAGCAATGGATGCGCCAAGCAGCGTAACGAATGAGATCACAAATCCGCCAATGCGAAGTCCCATGGTAATACTTTCCATTTCCTGGGCAAGTGTTTCGCTGCGCTCGAGTGTGAATGAATTTGGCCGGCCAACTTCATCTCTGCGGATGGAACGCATCAGCCCGGTTGCTTCACCCATCGCGTAATCGATCTTTTCAGGATCTTCAATACCCACTGTGAGCTCGTATTGTAACCCTCTTCCTTTTGCCATCTGGTTCGCCAGGCGAATTGGAATGAGAACCATGTTATCGTAATTATCTTCTGCGAGCTGACCTTTCTCTTCGATCACTCCGATCACTTTAAACTGAGTGCCTAAAAAAGTAATCTTGGCATCCAGTGGTTCATCGCCATCTTTGAAGATGCTGGTATAAACTTTATGACCAATCACCGCTACATGTGCACCGTACTGAATTTCTATGCTTGACAAGCCCCGGCCTTTTTGAAGTTCAAGACCTTTTATGGCCATATACTCTTCATTCACGCCCACTACCCCAACATTTGGATTGGTCTTTAGAGAAGCATGCTTCACTTCTGCCACCCACGTGAGGTAAGATGAAAGACTCACGGTTGCCGGCACGGTATATTGATCAGCAAAGCGCTGCGCCTCGTTCAGCATAATAGGCGGGTAAACTTTTTGCGTTACACCTTGTGAGCTGCCGTTCCGGTACATCACCGAAGTGATGTCGAACGTGTTGGCTCCTAACGATGACAGGCTTTGGTTTACGGAAGTCTCTATCGCGTCAATTGCGGTAAGGATACCCACAAGCGAAGTAATACCGATTGCCACAATCAGGGCGGTAAGCACCGAGCGAAGCATGTTGGCCTGGATTGATCGCAGGCCTTCCTTCATATTTTCGAGTAAATTCATTTACTTTTTTGTAACGAAACGGATACTATAATACGTTGATTAATACGGTATAATGTTACACCCGGAAACGCATTTATTTTGGTGTTTCCGGCATAAATCCACAAACGGTGGATTTTAAGTGCAATCTGAATGGTAAATTTAAGTTAATTAACAGGGTGAATACGATGAGGGGTCTTCTTTTGTTTTGTTTTCTGATTGTTTTTAGGGTTGGAATGGCCAACTATATTTTCATCCCGATGGATGAACGGCAGGCTAATCACCTCAAAGCGTACGGGATTGCCTACTGGATACTGAAAAGTGAAAACGAAGTCGACTGGCTGCTCAACTACCGGGGCGGAAGCTTCATGTGCAAATTTCATCCGGCTATTCAGAATGAACTTGTTATCCGGGGGGTTACCGGAGAGATAATTTCCGATGCGCAGGCAAATCAGATACTTTCAGAAATTGCCAGTCCTGCCATGAACTACGATGTGATGAAGCTGGAAAAATGCCCGAAGATTGCGGTATATACTCCCAAGACTGCGCAGCCATGGGATGATGCCGTGACGCTTGTGCTTACCTATGCCGAAATTCCGTACGATAAGATTTTTGATGATGAAGTCCTGGCCGGCAGTTTACCCAAGTACGACTGGCTACACCTGCACCATGAAGATTTCACCGGGCAGTACGGAAAGTTTTACAGCTCGTTTGCAAACTTTGGCTGGTATATTGAACAGCAGAAGGAAGCAGAAGAACTTGCGCTCAAGCATGGTTTTCATAAAGTATCACAACTGAAACTGGCTGTCGCGAAAAAAATTAAAGAGTTTGTCGCGGGCGGTGGTTTTATGTTCGCCATGTGTTCAGCAACCGACAGTTTTGATATTGCGCTTGCCGCAGAAGGTGTCGACATTTGCGAACGAATGTTTGATGGCGATGGAGCTGATCCGCAAGCCCAGGAAAAAATTGATTTCGATAAAACATTAGCCTTTACAGATTTTAAGCTTGTTCGCGATCCGTATGAGTACGAGTTTTCTTCGATTGACAATCCTCCACGCGAACGCGGCCTTCGGCAGGACAACGATTACTTCACATTGTTTGAATTCTCCGCCAAGTGGGACCCGATCCCAACCATGCTTACGCAGAATCACACAAAAGTAATTAAAGGCTTCTTCGGACAAACGACCGGCTTTAAAAGCGGCCTGATCAAGCCTGATGTGCTCATCATGGGTGAGAATAAGGAAATCCATGAAACCAAATACATTCACGGAGTTTTCAATAAAGGCTTCTGGACATACTATGGAGGCCATGACCCGGAAGATTATCAGCACCAGGTTGGTGAAGAGCCAACGGATCTGAATCAGCATCCGAACTCTGCGGGCTATCGGCTTATCCTGAACAATATTTTGTTCCCGGCTGCGAAGAAGAAGAAGCAGAAGACGTAAGTTTTAAAGCTCTATTAATCCCGAAGGGATTAAATATCACGGTACAACAGGATGTTCGGTAAAAATCTGGCTCATAATCCCGGAGGGATTAAATGTCAATAACCACAGGCTTGGCCTAGGGTCAAAAATGGCATCTTAGCTCTTAAACGAACCGCAAAGCGGTTCAACATGGATTATGAGCACCTATACCCAAATCCTTTACCAGATCGTTTTCAGTACAAAAAATCGTGAACGTACCCTTTCAGCATACAATCGTGTTGAACTTTTTAAATACATTTCCGGAATTCTGGCCAATAAAAAGTGTCACCTCTACCAAATCAATGGCGTTGAAGATCATATTCATATCATCACACATATTCATCCTTTAATTGCCTTATCCGATCTGGTGAAAGATATCAAGCTTGCTTCATCAAAATTTATTAAAGAGAAAAGCTTATTCAAAAATTTTAATGGTTGGCAGGATGGATATGGTGCATTTACCTATTCGATTGATCGTAGAACAGTTCTGATTAACTACGTTGCCAACCAGGAAAAACACCATGTAACAACAACATTTCGTGAAGAATATATTCATTTATTAAATGAACACGGAGTCGAATTTGATGAGAAATATTTACTATGAAATTCAACCCCTTCGGGGTTTATGGATTATCAGATGTGACTTTTATTAAAATTTAATCCCTTCGGGATTGAATACATAAACATGTGTATTCAGTGATTCTCACGTTGGAATTTTTTTAGTGCATCCGGTCACCTCTTACCCCCAGCTTCTTCATAATTTCTGCTTCCTGTACAAGCAATTCATTCCAGCGCTTTGTTACGTATGCTTCCGGCATGTATTCATGCGCGAGCTGAAGAAAGTTTTTGTAATGACCGGCTTCCGAAACCATGAGCTCATAATAGAAAGTTGAAAGCTCTTCATCGCCAATGTTCTTCCAGAGAATTTTAAAGCGCTCACAGCTCCGGGCTTCTATCAGCGCATTCATAAGCAGTCGTTCAACCAGGTACTGATCGCGGCTGCCGCCTTTAACAATAACATTAAAAAGCGCTTCCGCATATTCGTCCTTTCGCGGGAAAGCAAATTTATAGCCGCGCTTTTTTAATTGCTCCATGACGCGTTCAAAGTGCGCCCATTCTTCAGCCACTACCGGTGTAAGCATTTCCACCAGCTTTTCTTTTTCGGGATATTGAATGATCAGTGAGATGCAGGACGAAGCAGCCTTCTGCTCGCAATACGCATGATCAACCAGAATATCTTCAATATTCTTCCCGGCAATGTTTATCCAGCGTGGGTCTGTCGGAAGCTCAAGACCAAGCGTAAACTTATCAACAGCTTTCATGCGCGATATTAATCAAAGAAAGTCCAGTCGAACCCAAAGTCAACTATATTACGAAGGCCCGGATAAAATGGTGTTGGCACATTCGCATAAGGCGAGGCCAGCTTCAACACATTATTATACTTGATAAAAACCCGCGCATGATTGATCCTGAAATTCAGGAACAAATCGATAACCGGGAATGATGGTGCGAGATACCGCTTCTGAGTGTAAAATTGCTGAACGGTAATATCATAGCCGGGCGCATAGTATTCCGATTTCCAATGCGTGTCAACTCCCGCCTGAAAATCGAAGTTACCTTTAAACCAGATGTCTGCAAACGCCAATTGAGCATTTACAAACAACTTTGGAAACTGCATGGCCTCATCCGAATTTTCAAGAATGTGCGTATAGATGCCCTGCCCTTTCAGCGTAACGTGATTAAACAGTGTTAGGGATAAGTTTACTTCAGGTGAAACCCACGTTTGATAACCTGACGTTTGATAGGGCAACACCAATTGACCAACAGCGTCCGGATTTTCCTTAAAGAAAATGTAGTTCTTAAACGTAGCGAATCGCATTCCCGGATAGATCGAGAATTTTTCAGATTCATAGATCAGGTTTCCGTTAAGTTCTGTTCCCTGAACGTTGCCAAAATTATTAATCCACAGATCGTGGCTCCCGCGATAGGCCTGCGGCAAAAATGCAGGCGTTGAAACGGAACGTTTGACTGCGGCTTCAAACCATTTTGTTCTGATCGATCCCCGGATCACATACCGGTCATCCAGCATCCATTCGGCCCAGCCTTTAACTTCCACCAGTGAATCAAGTTGCAACCCGATTCTTCCGCCTAAATAAACTTCTGTTTTTTCTGATTCCAGGAAAAAGTCGCGCTCATAAATGTATTTATAATCAAGGCTGTATTTTCTGAATGCTGCATATCCATTATAAAAAACTTTGAAGGCACTCCCCTTAACACCTACTTCATTGCGGAAAGATTTGAACGAAGTGCGGTCACGAGTCGTGGCGCTATCCACGACTGTAAAATCGTAATAATTATTTGTTGGGTCCGAGTCATTAAAGCGATTAATCTGCCGGTACAGATCGCTGACGTGATAAAGCTGCAGGCCTGAAGCCAGGTTAAGCTGATGGAACAAGTGAAGCGCTCCGCGCTTATCGTTGCTTTCTGCCAGTAGCAGGTTTGTTGATATCTGCTGTTTTTTGAATAAGTCACTGTACTTAAAATTTTCTTCATCAACAGCTACTCCTCCACTTTCATCCAGCTGCATAAAGTCACGTCTTGCGTTAAAGAACAGGCTGTACGTACTGTCTTTGGTTTGAAACGAAGTAAAAAAATCAAAGTAGTTGCTCTTCGTTGTTTTATCACCTTTTTGGGTGCGGGCAACGATCTTATCGATTTGTAAAATCCGGTAATTAAACCCGATGTTCCACCGGGGATTTATATTCCGGGAATAGGTGAAGCGGGCCATAGCGCGATTTTTACCGCCCAAAATCCATTTAACACTTACGTAAGGTGATTTGGAATTATAATATCTGACATTCTCACTGTTCCAGTATAAATCATACGCAGTGAATCCCGGGGTCGCCCCGATCATGTCGGTCACTTCATTAAATACCGGGCGGATTGCCGTGCCGATGTTTCCTAAATCCTGGTAAAAATTATTGTACCGCTGCACATAATTAAACCTGTGAAAATTCCAGGCAGCCGTATCGAGTGTGTGAGACTCAAACTTGTTACGGAAGAAATCGCTTTCGTAAAAATAAAGCGTTGTCTTAGGGCCATAAACGTTTTTAGTACTATCATCAATAATGCTGGATCCAACATGCGGGCCTGGCTCATCATCCTGTGCAAGCACAGCAAATGCCGAAAGCATGAATACGACTGTAAGAAAATGACGGCTGAACACGCTCAAAGATACTTGCTGTTAATCAGGTTTAAAACTATGCATGAAAGACACCACCAGCGTATCAAAATCCTTACCATTTCTGATAAATTCAGTCTCAATAGGCAAATAAAAAATCGGGAGCCTGGCAATTGTATCGCGTAATTCAGCCCGCTGCAGCTTAACACTGTCTTTTTCAGTTGTCACAATGCTTACTTCTCCCTCCGGATACTTTTGTAGGAGTGCTGAAATTTCCTTGAGATCTCCGGTTGAAAACGCATAGTGATCGCGGAATGAAAAGTGCCTGATTAACGAGAATGATTTCGCCACATATTCCTCCAGGATGTGTGCGTTCGCAATCGCAGAAACAACCACTACCCGTTTTGATAATTTCGTAACAGGCTTTCCAAAAGCAACCGGTTCGCCATAGCGAATCTTCGAAAAGAAAACAG
This sequence comes from uncultured Roseivirgaceae bacterium, assembly GCA_964534735.1. Classification (GTDB taxonomy): domain Bacteria; phylum Bacteroidota; class Bacteroidia; order Cytophagales; family Cyclobacteriaceae; genus UBA2336. The sequence goes on along the minus strand of CAZHQP010000010.1, from coordinate 3,633 downwards.
GCTTATCAGTATACTTCCGGATGCAGCGCTCAAATTCCATTACCGCATCTCCATCCAGCTGGGCCGGGCATTTTGTAACAACAATTGCATCCGCACGCTTCGCACCTTCAGGGGCTTCGCGCAACCGGCCATAGGGTAACAGGTTATCGTTATAAAATGGATTGCTGTATTCCGTTAATAAAATACTGAAGCCGGGGATAACACTGCGGTGCTGATACGCATCGTCAAGAAGCACTACATTCGTTTCCTCCCGCTCCTGTAACAACATGGGAATCGCATACGCGCGATCCTCGCCTACCACAACATTAACCGAAGGAGTGAATTTTTTATAGATCTGATAAGGCTCATCGCCTACCGTAGCGGCCGTATCTTTTTCGGAAGCAATCCGAAAGCCTCTTGTTTTCCGGCCATAGCCGCGACTGAGCGTTGCAATTTTAAATTCAGGAGATAATAACCGGATCAGGTACTCAACCATGGGCGTTTTACCTGTTCCGCCAACCGCCAGATTGCCAACACCGATTACCGGAATATCAAACCGGGTGGTTGGCTTGTAGTTCATGTCGTACAGCCGGTTGCGCACAGCCGTGACGACATCGTACAGCATCGCGAACGGAACCAGCAAAAACCTGAAAACAGACATGAATAAAGTGTAGTTTTACCCGCGTTTCGTGCAAAAATACAATTAACCTTGGTGTAATAACCATTTGGTATGAAAGTAAAAGAAATCACCGACTACCTCGAATCCATCGCACCCCGATCCTACCAGGAATCGTACGACAACTCCGGCCTGCTTACCGGTGACGCGGCACAGGACGTAACAAGTGTTTTGCTTACACTCGACTGCATGGAAGAAGTGGTGGATGAAGCCATTGCTAAAAAGGCGAACCTGATCATTGCCCATCACCCGATCATCTTTACAGGATTGAAGAAGATCACGGGAAGCAATTACGTTGAGCGGACAATCTTAAAAGCAATCCGAAACAATATTGCCATCTATGCGATTCATACCAACCTGGATAATGTTCATACAGGTGTGAATAAAAAGATTGCAGAGAAGATTGGATTGAAGAATCTGAAAGTCCTTGCACCCAAAAGTGGTACGTTAACAAAGCTTGTAACCTTCATTCCAAAAACTAATACGGAAGCTGTTCTGAATGCACTTTACAAAGCGGGAGCCGGCCAGGTTGGTGATTATAAGAACTGCAGCTTTCAAACAGAAGGTACCGGAACGTTCATGCCGTCTGGTGATGCCAATCCGCATATCGGAAAGCTAAACCAGCAGGAGCACGTTACAGAAGATCGGGTTGAGCTTATTTTTTCCACACACCTTGAGGCTGAAATTATTAGTGCATTGAAGTTGGCACATCCCTACGAAGAAGTGGCCTATTACCTTACCCGGCTGGTAAATTCAAATCATGAGGTTGGCTCCGGGATGGTTGGCGAGCTGGAAACCGCGCTGGAACCAATCGAATTTCTAAAGCGTTTAAAAAGCAGTATGAATTTGACCACCATCAGGCATACACGCTTATTGGAGAAAAAAGTGAAGAAAATAGCCCTTTGTGGCGGTGCCGGGAGCTTCCTGCTTCCGAAAGCCATTAGTGCCGGAGCTGACTTTTTTGTGACCGCAGACTTCAAATACCACGAATTCTTCGATGCTGACGGCAAAATCACGGTTGCCGACATCGGGCACTACGAAAGCGAGATTTTCACGAAAGAGCTGTTAAAGGAGATTTTAACCGAAAAATTTCCTACTTTTGCGGTCAATTTTTCTACGACTGACACGAATCCTGTACGATATTTTAACTAATTAATGGAAAATCAAACTGTAGCGCAGAAACTCGAAGCCCTTGTAAAATTACAGAGCATCGACACTAAACTAGACGAACTCAAAAAATTACGTGGTGATCTTCCGGACGAGGTTCAGGACCTCGAGGATGAAATGGTCGGATACCATACCCGCCTCACCCGCCACCAGACTGAGCTAAAGGAGATCGAGGACAACATCAAGAAAAGCAAGGAAGCTGCGAAAGAGGCCGAAAAGCTGATCAAGAAATACGCAGAGCAGCAAAAGAACGTCCGCAACAACCGCGAGTTCGATGCCATCACAAAAGAAGTAGAATTACAGGAACTGGAAATCCAGATCTGCGAAAAGAAAGTGAAGGAAGGCAAAGACCTGACTGCTGCGAAGAAAGCAGAGATTGAAAAAACAGAAGCACTCATCGAAGAGCGTACCTCCCACCTCGATCTTAAGAAAAAAGAGCTCAACGATATCCTCGGAGAGAGCGAAGAAGAAGAGAAAAAACTAATGGCCGAGCGCGACAAGGCTGTTAAGAAAATCGAAGACAAAGCCATCCTGAAACATTACGACAGACTGCGCAGCAGCTTATCGAACGGATTAGCCGTAGTACGCGTAGTGCGTGGTGCAGCCGAAGGCTGTAACATCGTGATCCCTCCGCAGAAAATTGCCGAGATCCGCGAGAAGAAAAGAATTGTTATTGATGAGCATTCAGGCCGTATCTTAGCAGACGTAGACATGGAATCACTGGACGAAAGCGACAAGCCGAAAAAGGCAGGTGTTGCTCCAGCGCCTGTAACACGCAGAAGAAAAACAGTTGAATAAACTTTTTACGATAGAATCTTTAAAAAAGACAGGTTTAACGATCTGTCTTTTTTTATGCACAACACTCTGCATCTCCCAGAAAAACTGGATTGTGGACGAGGTTACGATGAACGCGTATACACTTGCATTAAACCTGCATACAGCAGAAACGAGGGAACTTATCAAAGAACCCAAGACTCCACAGCAAATTTATGCATGCTCCTTATCCGAAGTTGTTGAACTGCTAATTACCGAAGACGAGGTAAAATTTGATAAATACGAAGATGCATGGAGCAATCGGGTCGACTTACTTGAAAAGCTTGAAACTGCTGATGCGCTGTTCGTACTGAGTGAGCTCAGGCTTCAGTGGGCTTTTGTGTATCTCAAGTTCGGGCATGAGTTTGACGCAGCCTGGAATGTGCGGCAGGCGTACCTCCAGGTGCAGAAGTGTAAAGAGAAGTTTCCCGGGTTTAATGCAATCAAAAAAACTTCCGGAGTACTGGAGGTAATGCTGGGTTCAATTCCTGAAAAATATCAATGGGTAATCAGCATGTTCGGAATGAGTGGTTCGGTTGAAACCGGATTGAAAGAGCTGGAACACTTTAGAAGTGAAGATTCATCGTTAAGCTTTGAAAGCACGCTGATCTATTATTTAACGCATGGCTTCATCCTTCAGCAAACGAATTTTGCAGTTGACGGATTAAGTGAAATGATTATCCGGCATCCGGAACAACGGCTGGCGCTTTTTCTGGGTGGCTGCCTGGCAATCAAAAACTCAGAAAGCGAAAAAGCGTTGGGATATTTTAAAACGTTAGCGCAGAATCAATCCGGTTTACCAATCGCTTACGCAGACTACCAAACAGGTGAAGTCTATCTTCATAAGGGGGCGTATAAATTATCAATCGAATATTATCAGAAATTCCTGTCGGCTTACACAGGCCTGAACTATGTAAAAGATGCGCATTACAAGATCGGAATTTGCTATTGGCTTCAGGGTAAACCAGGAGATGCTGAGAAGTATTTCACGAAAGCTA
>CAZHQP010000009.1:0-25427 GCA_964534735.1 uncultured Roseivirgaceae bacterium | reverse complement strand
AACATCCTTCGCGCAGTAGGTGCGGAAGTAATTGTCTGTCCCACTAACGTTGCTCCTGATGATCCGCGTTCATACTACTCTGTCGCACGGAAGCTCAATAAAGAAATTCCCAATTCAATCTATCCGAACCAATACGATAACCCCTCCAACGCAAAAGCTCATTACCTCGCAACCGGCCCTGAAATCTGGAAACAGACGGAGGGAAAAATTACTCACTACGTTGCGACAGTAGGTACAGGTGGTTCCATGTGCGGAACAGCAAAATACTTGAAAGAACAAAACTCAAAGCTGGTTACAGTGGGGATTGATACCTATGGATCAGTATTTAAAAAATATAAAGAAACCGGCATTTTTGACGAGAATGAAATCTACCCGTATCTAACAGAAGGCTTTGGGGAAGATATACTTCCCAAGAATGTTGACTTTAGCGTAATCGACTCGTTTATTAAAGTAACGGATAAAGATGGTGCATTAATGACCCGCAGACTATCACGTGAAGAAGGGATGTTCGTAGGATGGTCGAGTGGCTCAGCTGTGCATGGTGCCCTGGAATACGCACAGGAGAATTTAAAGAAGGATGATGTGATGGTTATCCTCCTCCCCGATCACGGTACACGATACCTCGCTAAAGTTTATAACGACAACTGGATGAAGGATCACGGTTTCCTGGAAACCAGAATGTTTGCAGCCACGGCCCGCGATATCATTCACAGTCGGAATGGAAAAGATTCGCTTTCTACCGTAAGCAACAAAGCAAAAGTAAGTGAAGCAATCCTGATCATGAACAGGGAAGGCATTGATCAGATCCCGGTTACAGAAGGCGAACAGTTTGTCGGAAGTGTTAGCTCATCCATGCTGCTTGAAAAAATCATGGAAGATCCTCAACTGAAAAGTAAGTCGATTCAGGAAGTGATGGATAAGCCGATGCAATTTGTGGCGCCCGACAGTACGCTGGATGTATTGTCATCTTTCCTGAATAAAGAGAGCAAGGCAGTACTCGTTCGGGATGAAAGTCAGAAAGTGCATATCATTACCCGGCATGATGTATTGAAAGCAATTACCTCCTAATCGTCAAGTGATTTATTCAAAATAAAAAGGAGGGTTCTGCCCTCCTTTTTATTTTTTTCAGCCAGAGTCTGTCGAAGGTATTGGCATTCTAAATCAGGTTTCGACATGCTCAACCTGACACCCTATATTACTTGATCTTATTACCGGGAATCTGAGCTCCATTCTGGAAAAGTGTCATACTGATAACCTTACCCGTTGCATCTTTATTAAACTCAACCCGGGCATCAACAACCTTCAGGAAAAACTTTGTTTCGGTTTCAGCAAAAATATCAAAGGAAGGCTGACCCGTTGCTTGCGCTTTAAACTTCTTTTCTTCCCGCCAGATCTTGATAATAAATCCTGGAGCAAGCTGGTATTCACCCACGTATTGATCAAATATTTCCGCTGATAACTCAATTTCAGGGCGTTCAACCGGCAAGGGCTTGTTCGTTTTTTCCGCACGCTGCGGAATGAAATCCCGTGAGTCCAGTTCAACCGCTGAAAGCTTACCATCTGCATTCCGGAGAAATGTTAATCGCGTCTGTGAGTCTTTAAAAAAGAAAGCATCCTTTGCATATGGAAAAATTTCAAACTTCGTTCCGTTGCTGCGTTGAGAAAAAAGCTGTATTCCTTTCCGTGTGATTATCCGGTCTTCTTTATTACTTATCTGGTAAACCCCAACGTATTCATCCAATTCGTTTTCAGTTAGTGTGATTGTTTCAGGGTCCTGCGCATTTGCAATACCCGCAACAATTTCAGCTACCTCGTAGGTATATTCTTCCGGGTTTACGGTCATGCTGTTGGAAAGAATGCAGACGTAAATCTTTTGATCAGGTACATAAATTTCCATCGTCAGGTAGCCGTCAATTGCTCCGCCATGGCCAATTACCTTTGCTTTACCCAACTTTCCGAATTGCCAGGCGTAGCCATAACCCACAAGTTTCCCGCTGTTCAGCTTTGTTGGTGTCCAAGCCTTCTCAAGAGACTCCTTCTTAACCAGCTTGTAATCAAAAATTGCCTGGTTCCACTTCCAGAGATCATCTACAGTCGAATAAATAGCCCCTGCAGAAAACGGAATTGATGGATGAATATAATCTGATACTACAAATTCAGTGCTTCCGGATTTCTGATACCCCTTCGCAACATTCGCGGGCAGATTCGAATCATCGGTAAACGAAACTTTCATCCCAGCCGGTTTGAAAAGGTTTTTAGCAACATATTCACCGTAGGTCATTCCACTTACTTTTTCAATAATTGCCCCCAATAGAAAGTATCCGGAGTTGTTATACAGCCATTGATCATTGGGTGCAAAATCGAAAGGCTGCGCCTGGATTATTTTAATCATGTCCGCAGGCGCGATGTATTGTCCTTTTTTAGACATCGCTTCCGGCAGGCTCGTATAACTTTTAATGCCCGAGGTATGATTAAGCAACTGTTCAACAGTTACCGTCTTGCCCGGAGTTGAAAAGTCAGTCAGGTATTTTGTAATGTCAGCCTTCAGGTCAATCTTTCCCTGTTCAGCAAGTTTCAGAATGGCAGTGGAAGTAAATTGCTTGGTGATGGATCCAATGCGAAATACCATGTCAGGTGTAACCGGTTTGTCCGGCCCAATGCTTGCCAGGCCATAACCCTTCCGAAAAATAACCTTACCGTCTTTAGCAACCAGGATGGCAGCACCCGGTTCGTTAGCCGGATACTTTTCAGTCATGAATTTGTCAATGTCCTCGGAGATGGTTTGTGCACCTGCGCTCGAAGCGACAAATAAGATCAGCAGGAAAAGATAAAATATTTTTTTCATGGGGCGTGATTTGAGGTTTTTTTAAAGATCAGTCGCTGTTTTATGGTAACTGTTATTGAATATACACATAAAATAAAAAAGCCGGGCACTGATTCGCTCAATGCCCGGCTTTACGATCTTAAATCAGCTTAATCTTCCTTGATTTTCTTCTCTTCGTCAACTTTTGGTTTTGCATCGCGGTTGGCGATTTCCCATGCCGTGAAGAAAACTGTCTGCGCGCGTTTCTCCATCAGATCAAATTCGATCTTGCTCACTTCATCACTTGGTCTGTGATAATCTTCGTGGATACCGTCAAAGTAAAAAATGATTGGAACATTTTTCTTGGCAAAGTTCCAGTGGTCAGAGCGATAGTACAAACGTTCAGGGTGATTCTGATCGTTGTATGTATAATCAAATGCTATGTTAAGGTTCTCTTTATTTACGCGTTCACTGAGTGAATGCAGGTCAGCTGAAAGCTTGTCTGAACCAATTACATACACGTAGTTACCTTCTTTGTGCTGAGGATCTCTGCGTCCTACCATGTCGATGTTCAAATCAACCACTGTGCTGGCCAATGGGTAAACAGGGTGCTCTGAATAGTACTCAGACCCCAATAAGCCTTTTTCTTCACCAGTAACCGTCATGAACAATATGCTTCTGCGCGGACCTTTACCTTCTTTTGCAGCCTGGGCAAATGCTTTTGCAATTGTGAGAACCGATACAGTGCCAGAACCATCATCATCAGCACCGTTGTTAATCAAGTCGCCTTCACCACTTTTTCTCTTTCCGATATGATCATAGTGTGCAGTAACTACAACAAGCTCATCTTTTTTGTCAGTTCCTTCGAGATAACCCAATACGTTTTCAGAGAATGTTGTTTTAACAACTGCTGAGACTTTGTATTGAACGTTAGCTGCCTTTAGTTTTTTGAGGGCGCCTTTTTTTGGATCTGCTGAAGAAGCTGTTTTAAGATTAGCCACTTTGGTGTTGAACATCTTCTCAAGTGTTACCGGGGAGATAAGCATTACAGGAGCCTGCATGGTGCTTGCATCCGGTTTTGTTAAGCCCAGGTTTCCGCCACTGAAATAGTCCTTCACCTGTGCAGCCCAGTTATCAAACTCAGCCAGCGTTTCATTTCCATTAACAATAATAAGTTTTGCACCTTTTTCACGGGCCATCTTAACAGCCGGATTGTTGCGTGTACGCGTGTCCTTCGCAAGAAGAACAACTGCCTTATCTTTTACATCAACCTGCTTAAAATCAGCCTCTGTTCCATAGCCGGCAAATACGACCGGCAAAGAAACTTCACCTCCGGAATCTCCGGTACCGGTGTAAATAACACCTGAATAGTTATCCAGCCTGGTTTGACCAATTTTTAAATACACTTCTCCGGGAGTGCTGGAGAAAAGCTCAACCGGCTGATAATAACTCCCGTTTACCGGAGCTTTAAAGCCGAGTTCCTGGAAATGCGCTGCAATAAAAGCAGCTGCCATCTTCTGCCCCCGGGTTCCTGTTTCACGGCCCTCTAATGCATCAGATGCTATAATGGTCAAATATTCTTTTAACTGATTTGCGGTAACCTGGCTGCCATATTTCTTGGCATCCGGACTCTGGGCATTAACCGTAACGGTTATTAGCAAGGCCCATCCTAATACTATTTTGAACTTCATTGGTAAAGGTTTTTGTTATCCTCAAATATCACCAGATTTTTGACATTTCAGCGCTCCAAAATGAGGGATGAGCGCATTTTTACAGGACTGGTAAGATTATCCATTGATTTTTAAAACCGCCTGTTAATTGTGTGCTTACTCCTTTACCTTTGTGCCTGATTTTTTTAGATCCACTACGAAAACCACTGTTTCCGATATGCAAATCGATTCCCAGTACAAAGAAAAATTCGAGTCCCGCCACAATGCCCCGGACGCCAAGCAGGTAGAAGAAATGTTGAAAGTTGTGAAGGCCAAATCGGTTGATGAGCTCATCAGCCAGACGGTTCCTGCCAACATTCGGCTGAAAAAGCCTTTGAATTTACCGGCCGCCAGAACGGAATTCGAATTTCTGAAAGAGTTCAAGACGCTTGCGTCAAAAAATAAAATCAACAAGTCATACATCGGGATGGGGTATTACCCGAACTATACACCCGGTGTTATCCTGAGAAACATTCTGGAAAATCCAGGTTGGTATACTGCCTATACACCTTACCAGGCAGAGATCGCTCAAGGCCGTCTGGAAGCACTGATCAACTACCAGACCATGGTGATCGACTTGACAGGAATGCAAATTGCGAACGCTTCGTTGCTGGATGAGGCCACCGCTGCTGCGGAAGCCATGCACTTATTGTATGCTTCCCGCAAAGCATCCAAGAAAAACGCGCATAAGTTTTTTGTTGATAAGAATGTTTTCCCACAGACGATTGATGTACTGATCACACGTTCTGCCCCGATTGGCGTTGAGCTTGTTGTGGATGACATTTCAACGCTTGATATTACCGATCCAAACCTGTTCGCGGTATTCATTCAATACCCAGACAGCAACGGAGCAATTAAAGATCATACCGCATTTATCCAGGCAGCACACGAAAGCGATGTATTCGTTGCATGTGCTGCCGATCTATTGTCGTTGACATTATTAAAATCTCCGGGCGAAATGGATGCTGACATCGTTGTCGGTTCAAGTCAGCGCTTAGGTGTGCCGATGGGATATGGCGGACCGCACTCTGCATTTTTCGCAACCAAGGAAGACTTCAAACGCCAGATGGCCGGCCGGATCATCGGAGCATCAATTGATGCGCAGGGCAATCCGGGCTACCGCATGGCCTTGCAGACACGCGAGCAGCACATCCGCAGAGAGAAAGCAACATCAAACATTTGTACTGCACAAGTATTATTGGCTGTGATGGCCGGTATGTATGGTGTATACCACGGACCGAACGGCTTGAAGAAAATTGCTGGTCGCATTCATGGATTGACAAAAATGCTGGAAGGCGGCTTAACTTCGTTAGGATTAAAGCAGGTTAATGAGCATTACTTTGATACGTTAAAAGTTGCCGTTAGCAATAAAGAGACAATTCAGAAAGCAGCGCTGGCACAAGGCGTGAACTTCCGCTATTTCAATGATAACCATGTTGGAATTTCACTGGACGAGACTTCAACCGCGGAAGATGTGCAGGCAATTCTTACCATTTTCGGTGGAAAGAGTGCCACAAAAGCAAATGATACCATCAACTGGCCTTCGGCTTTAGTAAGAACTTCTGCTTTCATGACACACCCGGTGTTCAGCTCGCATCATTCTGAGCATGAAATGCTGCGCTACATCAAAAAATTAGAGAACAAAGATCTTTCGATGGTTCATTCCATGATCTCATTAGGATCATGCACCATGAAGCTAAATGCAACCACCGAAATGATCCCGGTAACGTGGCCTGAGCTCGGTAATATTCACCCGTTCGCTCCGGCTGATCAGGCACAAGGCTATGCTGAATTGACTAAAAACCTCGAAGCATGGCTGGCAGAGATCACAGGCTTTACGGCTGTTTCGTTACAACCTAATAGTGGCGCTCAAGGTGAGTACGCAGGCTTAATGGTTATCCGCGCCTATCACGCCAATCGTGGTGATCATCACCGAACGGTTTCATTGATCCCGGCATCGGCACACGGAACGAACCCTGCCAGCGCAGTGATGGCTGCTATGGATGTGGTGATTGTAAAATCAGATGAAGAAGGAAAAATTGATGTTGCTGATCTGAAAGCAAAAGCAGAACAGTATAAGGACAAGCTTTCGTGTTTGATGGTAACGTATCCTTCTACACACGGGGTGTTTGAAGAATCAATCATCGAGATCTGTGAAACAATTCACAAGCATGGCGGATTGGTGTACATGGATGGTGCAAATATGAACGCGCAGGTAGGCTTAACATCCCCGGCCAACATTGGTGCAGATGTGTGTCACCTGAACCTCCACAAAACATTTTGTATTCCGCACGGTGGTGGTGGCCCGGGCATGGGCCCGATCTGTGTAAATGATAAGCTGAAGCCTTTCCTTCCGGGACATGCTGTAGTGAAAACTGGTGGAGAGAAAGCTATCAATGCAGTATCAGCAGCTCCTTGGGGAAGCGCCAGCATTCTAACAATCTCTTACGCTTACATCGCGATGATGGGCGGAGACGGATTGACCAACGCAACAAAAATGGCGATCCTGAATGCGAACTATATTAAAGAGCGCTTAAGCGAGCATTACAAAATCTTGTATACAGGAACGCACGGCCGCTGTGCACACGAAATGATCGTTGATTGCCGCGATTTCAAAAAGTCTGGCATTGAAGTTGAAGATATTGCTAAACGATTGATGGATTATGGCTTCCACGCTCCTACGGTATCGTTCCCGGTAGCGGGAACGCTGATGATCGAGCCAACGGAAAGCGAGCCGAAGCAGGAACTGGATCGTTTCTGTGATGCATTGATTGAGATCAGAAATGAAATTCGTGAAGTGGAAGAAGGCAAAGCAGATCAATCGAACAACGTATTGAAGCACGCTCCGCATACCGCTGCAGTGATTACTGCTGATGTTTGGGATCGTCCGTACGGAAGACAAAAGGCCGCTTACCCGCTGCCGTTTGTTAAAGATGCGAAGTTCTGGCCATCGGTTAGCCGCATTGATAATGCGTATGGCGACCGGAATTTAGTATGCAGTTGCTTGCCGGTTGAAGAGTATGCGAAGAAAGAAAGTGTAGAAGCATAATGAGAAGATTTTTTGCAGCATTGATTTTACTGGGTTGTGTCTTAACATGCACAGCCCAGAATAAATACACCGGGTTTCCATCGGTTGTCTGGCCGAAGCTTTACGATATCAAATTCGAGAGAGCCAACGATAAGCTGGGTGAATACCAGAAGCCGGTATTCAGCGCTGCTGCAAAATCATTAAATGGAAAAGTAGTAATCCTGCCAGGCTATATGATTCCGTTTGAAACCGGATCAAAGGGCGCGAAGTTTATGTTCTCGTCACTGCCAATTAACGCGTGTTTCTTTTGCGGAGTAGGCGGACCTGAATCGGTCGTGGAAGTCAATATGAAACAACCGCTTTCGTTTCATGATAAGCCGGTTGAGATAAAAGGAATTCTAAAGCTGAATGATAAAGATCCGGACAAGATGATCTATATCATTGAGCAGGCTGAATTTGTTGGTGAAGTTGAGCTGTAAGCTGCTTCCTTAAACAAAGATGTAGCACAAAATTCCGATCACGCTTAGTGAAATCAGTGCTGTGCCGGCAACAAAATTCCAGTATTCACGGGCATCCATTGAGCTGGATATTCTTCTGATCCGGTTAATTACGTAATTACGTTTTACCACCACTTTGCTTCCCTGCAGTTCCATAGTTAGATGTTTAAGTACATCTGAGTAACGCGGAAACTGAACATTTATTATTTCAGGCCGTGCTGATCGATCAAATAAATCATGGCTGTCATAGAAGCTGCCCCAAGTTCAAGTTCACGCTTATCAACTTTGTCAAATGTGTCCTCAGGTGTATGGTGGTAGCTGAAATAACGCTGGGAATCAGGCAACAGCTCCATTAGTAACGTACCCTGGGGGGCTAAAGGGCTGATGTCCGCACCTGAACCATCTTGCCCAAAATCTGTTAATCCGTAAGGCTCAAATAAATTTTTCCAGCTTCTCACCTTACTTTTTTGAGCCTCAGCACCCATCATCACAAAGCCGCGCGGCACAAACCCGCCCCGGTCAGATTCCATGGCTGCAATATGATTTTCCTTTTTTCGTAAGGCCTGAGCTGCGTATTCTGTTCCGCCTCTCAAACCATTTTCTTCATTCATAAACATCACTGCACGAATTGTACGCTTCGGCTGATAACCCATTGCTTTAAAAATTCTTAAAACTTCGATCGACTGAACACAACCGGTTCCATCATCGTGCGCGCCTTGTGCAAGATCCCATGAATCAAGGTGGCCGCCAATCGCAATAACTTCATCGGGAAACTCAGAGCCTTTGATTTCACCGATTACATTAAAAGAAGGTGCATCCGGAAAAATCTGACAATGTGTTTCGAAATAGAACTGAAGTCCTGCATCTGCTTTTAACAGACTACTTAACAAGTCGGCATGTCTGGTGCTTACCGCAATGGCCGGAATTTTGGGAATGTTTGGAGTATAGCGCAATGAGCCGGTATGAGGGTAATCTTCCGGATTAATTCCCATTGAACGAACAATCACTCCAATCGCACCATACTTGGCTGCTTCGCTTGCACCTGATCCGCGCTGATCAACCGCTCCGCCATAGGCATTAAAAGTTTGAATCTGTGTTGGGTCCATCGGACGATTAAAGAATACGATCTTCCCTTTCAGATTTTTTTCACCCAAACGCTTTAGCTCGTCAAAGTTTTTTACTTCAACAACCGTTGCACTTACACCTTCCGGCCCGGTTCCCACCGAATTACCCAATGCGCAAACACTCAATTCAACCATGCCCATCTTTTTTGAATTGAGTACACGCCCGATCTCTTTCTGTCCGCGCTCCCAATGCGGAACCATTACCGGCTGCAGCCATACGGAATCAAAATCAAAGTTCTGCATGATATGGCGTGTCCATTCAACTGACGCGGCTGCGCCTGGCGATCCGCTTAAGCGTGATCCGATTTTAGTTGTGAGGTATTCCAGCATCTCATAGGATTTGCCACGTGCAAGCGCTTCATCATAGATAGAGCGAATGGTTGTCTCATCCGAGGATTGTGCATGCACAACACCTGAGACAATAAATAGGATACAGATAATGATGTATTTCATAAGTTATGTTATAAAGCAAAAAGATAAGATAAGCTCGTCATTCCGGGCGAATGAGAGGAATCCCCGGATGACGTAATCAAAAAGGGGATTGCCACGGTCGAAATGAAGCTCTTATTCAACTGGTCTGGCATTCTTCAGAATAAAAATATGATGATCGGGGTTAGTTGCATTTAATGTTAACGTTCCTTCCAGTGTGATCTGTTTCGTTACAAAATTGATCTTTTCTTTTGAATCAAGCTCAACAACTGTTTCCGGACCCGCGCCTCCGCAGAAATAACACGAGTTGAACGGTAAGGACGACAGCATGTATTGCTGCTTGCCGTCCAGTTCCGATAGCGGAATTAAATATCCTTGAAGCATAATCTTCTTACCATCTGATTCTTTCAAGCGCATGCTGAATTTTGGCAAGTCAACTTCAAAGCCATTTTTATCGGCAGCTTTTGTTTCAAATGTAACTTCTGCCAACAACTCCCAGCCGGTGATCTCCTGTGCACTCGTAAGCGAAGCAATGAAGCAAAATATAATGACCAGAATCTTTCTCATTCGGAATTACGGGCAGTAATTTACCGCTTTCATTCAAACGATGACCGAAAATTTACTGTATGTGCTGGCGGGAATTACAGGCGGTTTCATTGCCGGCCTTACCGGACTGGGTACAGGCATCGTTATGTTGGGTGTGATCCCCATCATGCTGATGCAATACGGAGTGCCGGAATCTCAGTTCGTGAGCGTGATCATTGCCAACACCATCTTTGCAACACTTGTTTCTTCGTTTGCCAACGTAGTCACATCCATGCGCCAGAAAATGTTCTTCTGGAAAGAAACACTTTGGGTCGGAGTGTTCGCGGTGATCTTTTCTTTTTTGGTTTTTGAATTGATCGTATCCAGTAATTTTTATTCGAAGGAGGTTTTCAATTCAATCATTATCGCGTTTATGCTGGTGATCATTCTCCAGACATTTCGGAAGCTGAAGCTTTCCAATGTTCAGGACGAAAAAACCACTTCGTTAAAATTAACGCTTACCGGAGTATTTGGCGGAACACTTGCAGGCTTTACCGGTTTGGGTGGAGGAACCGTATTGATTCCATTGCTCAACATCTGGCAACGCGTGGATATCAAGAAAGCAAAGTCAATTTCATTTGGAGTAATTTTTCTGATTGCGCTTTGGTTGACAATCTACAACATGTTCTTTGGCGACTCATTAGCCGTTATCGGAAGTCAGGGATTGATCATTTTTCCGCTTGTACTGCCGTTGGCGATTGGCGTTTTGATCGGTTCACCGATTGGTGTGATTGTCAGTCAGAAAATGTCATCCCGCGCAGTTACGATTGTGTTCCTGATCATGGTTAGCATTGTAACTATTCAGAAAATAATCGACCTGATCGGGCTGAACTAAATACTTGTTTCAATCGTTTGAAATGGTGTAATTTTGATGTCAGGTTGAGCCTGTCGAAAACCTGTTCCATTAGCCTTCGACAAGCTCAGGCTGACAATGAATATTAGCTCAATCTTACAAAAACTATGGCGTTCCTATTCGAATCATTTGCCGACTGGAAAAAGTACAGCGTTGAATCCAATAAGTCGTTGGTGGATGTGGTGATTGAATATGAGTGTATACAAAAGAACCGCACCGAAAAAGAAATCTGGGATGGCTTAGGACGCGCGTGGGATGTAATGAAAGATGCGGTGCATACGGGACTTACGGAAGAGATGACTTCACGCTCGGGCATGATCAACAACGGAGCGAAAAAAGTTTACAGCTACCCGACTCCGGTTCTCTCAAAAGAATTTCAGAACCTGATTTCCCGCGCGCTTGCCGCAAAAGAAGTCAACTCATGTATGGGCCGCATTGTTGCCGCACCAACTGCCGGAGCCAGCGGAATTATGCCCGGAGTACTTTATACATTACAGGAGATCCATCACGTTGATGATAAAAAAATTCTGGAAGCCATGCTGCTTGCTGCCGGCATCGCGCTCATCATGGAACAAAAGGCAAGCATTGCGGGTGCAGTTGGTGGTTGCCAGGCCGAGACCGGAACTGCTGCTGCGATGGGTGCTGGAGCAATCGTGTATTGCTTAGGCGGAAACACCGATCAGATCTTTAACGCAGTTGCCATCACCGTTCAATGTATGCTCGGATTAGTATGTGATCCGGTAGCCGGATTGGTTGAAGTGCCATGCGTGGTTCGCAATGCAAGTGCTGCAGCGATTGCCAACAGCTCCGCCCAAATTGGATTAGCAAATGTTAGCAGTGTAATTCCTGTAGATGAAGTGATTGAAGCCATGGGCGAGATTGGCGCAAGCATGGAAACCCGCTATAAGGAAACTGCACTGGGTGGATTGGCCGCTACCAAAACCGGGCAAGCCATTTCCAAAAAAGTTCTCATTCGCGACATTGAAGTGTTGCCGGATGAAGAGGTGAGATAGTCTTTCGACAACAATACGCTTAACCGGGACACTTCGTTAGTCCGGGTTTATCTTGAAATAACTAAAAAAGTCTATTAATAGCATCTTACCACTTTAGAAGAATATAGAAGTCAATTCTAACCACTCAGAGTTCTCTCTGTGCATATTCCTTCATCGAAACTTGTTACTACATTTATGTGATGCACTTGGCGTCATTCAATTTTGATTTTACAGATCATGAAAAAAAACCTGGTTATATTTTTTATACTATTGAGTTACGTGCTTGCGTCAGCTCAAACTGAAGAAGAAAATGAGATACGTCAGCAATCCGCTAATTTTTTCCAGATTTTATATGGAAGGGAATTTCCAGGCAATGGCTAACGCTTATACAGATAGTGCCATTTTAATGGCTCCATTGCGAGATATAATAATTGGCAAAAAGGCTATCCTGGAGTTTTGGGTTGGGTTGCCGGTAACTTCAAAACTATTGCTTCATAAGTCAGAACCTGAAAAAATTATCATTACCGGAAATGAAGCTCATGAATACGGGTATTACTTTACGGAGTCGAATAAAAATGATGAAGAAAAGAAAAAAGGATCTGCTAAATATTATATCATCTGGGTAAAGACAAAAACGGACGGATGGAAAATGAAGATGGATATGTGGAATGGCCGAAATCCTCAATGGAATGAAAAGTGATGTTGGAGCCTTAAACAAATGAGTAGAATTAAATTGATTGGATAGTAAGCAACGAAACACATAATAGTGTTTTTCCTGCTGGATTAAGTAATGGTTTGAGATTTGTCTATGATGGAATTTAGAATTACAAGTTAATTTCAAAGCCTTCCCTGATAAAAATGTTATGGTCACACTAAATTTGCTACCTCTCTAATCTTTCTCTACTTTGTAAGGAAACTCTTTCCTTATGAAGCATTCACTCTTCTTAGGTTTTACATTCTGCATTGTTTTATCCGCAGTCGCGCAGAAAAAAGATTATCCAATCACCGCAGTTCCTTTTACGAGTGTCACGCTGCAAGACACATTCTGGCTGCCGCGCATTCAAACCAATCATACCGTTACGATTCCTGCCTCCTTTGAACGCTGCAAAACCACCGGCCGAATTAAAAACTTTGAGATGGCTGCGGCACGGTCAGGCAAGTTTTGCACCGTTTACCCGTTTGATGACACCGACATTTATAAAACCATTGAAGGCGCATCGTTCTCATTAAGCCTTATCCCCGATAAGAAACTGGATCTGTACATGGATTCCCTGATCGAAATTGTTAGCAAAGCCCAGGAACCCGATGGCTACCTCTACACTGCACGAACGATCAATCCGCAACAAGTCCATCCCTGGCTCGGCAAAGAGCGTTGGGAAAAAGAGCGGGAACACAGTCATGAACTTTATAACGCTGGTCATTTGTATGAGGCAGCAGTTGCACATTACCTCGCAACCGGGAAAAAGAACTTGTTAAACATTGCGTTGAAGAATGCAGATCTCGTTTGCTCCGTGTTCGGTGCAGATAAAAAGCACGTTGCACCCGGACATGAAGTAGTTGAAATGGGACTGGTAAAGCTTTATCGCATTACGGGCAAAATTGAATATCTCAACACAGCAAAATTCTTTATTGAACAGCGTGGTCACTATAAATACGATTCACTCAGCAAAGATCCGTTCAAGAACGGGTCGTACTGGCAGGACCATAAACCCGTAATCGAACAGGATGAAGCCATCGGTCACGCGGTACGCGCGGGATATTTATATTCAGCGATGGCGGATGTCGCTGCGCTTACAGGCGATCAGGACATGCTGAACGCCATTGATAATATCTGGAATAATGTAGTTCAGAAAAAGATTTACGTTCAGGGTGGTGTGGGTGCAGTAGGCGATGGTGAACGGTTTGGCGGAAATTATGAGTTGCCCAACTCAACTGCATACAATGAAACCTGTGCTGCAATCGCCAACGTCTATTGGAATCAACGCATGTTCCAGTTGCACGGTGAGGCCAAGTACATCGACATTTTAGAGAAGTCGTTATACAATGGCTTGCTTTCCGGTGTCGGAATGGACGGAAAGTCATTCTTCTACACGAATGCGATGGAGATCAAAAAACATTTTAATCATACCGACATGGAAGCCGAACGGGCCGGCTGGTTTACGTGCTCCTGCTGCCCGACCAACATTACGCGTTTGATCCCGTCTATTCCGGGATATATGTATGGCCTTAAGGGAAATAATCTTTACGTCAACCTGTTTGCTTCCAGCACCAGCAACATTACGATCAACACCAAAAAGGTTAAGATCACCCAGCAAACCAATTATCCGTGGAACGGAAACCTGGCGATAAAAATTGATCCGGCATCATCGTTGGCATTTTCCGTGCGCATTCGCATTCCGGGTTGGGCACAAGGTCAGGCAATGCCGTCTGACTTGTATTCGTTTGTTAACCCGTCTGATAAAAAAATTCAAATCTATGTTAATGGTACCCTCACGGAATACATAATGGAAAAAGGCTATGCTGTGGTAACAAAAACCTGGAAAAAAGGCGATGTGATCCGATTGCAATTACCTATGACGGTACAAAAAATTATCTCCAACGAAAAAGTTGTCACTAATAAAAACAAAATGGCGTTACAGTTCGGTCCGCTTATTTACTGCCTTGAATCGCCCGATAATTTTGGTCTCACCAGCAACATCATTCTCCCTGAACAAACAAAGTTTTGGGCTGAATATAATCCCGACTTATTTCATGGCATTATGACAATAAAAGCAGAAGGCCTGGCTGTTATTATTGATAAAGAAAAAAATACCGTGACTACAAAACCACAAATTGTTACAGCTATTCCCTATTATGCGTGGGCGCATCGTGGTAAGGGTGAGATGACGGTATGGATTCCGCAAAAAGTTTCAAGTGTTGATCTTCTCTCTGATTAACATAGAATAAAGATCACTTCAGCCTGTATGGAATTGTAACGATTCCGGCATCTATTCTTCAAAAGCTATCCTATGAAATTACTCTACACCTTGTTATGGGTGCTCGTCACCACTATGTCTTTTTCTCAAAGCTTTAAAGAGAAACAGCTGAATACAGAAATTAAGGAAGTAACCGTTTTTCTGAAAGGTGCACAGATTTTTGAAGTGGGAACAGTTACGCTGACTCCCGGCAACACAATATTGAAAGTAAAGGGCTTATCACCTTTTATAGATGAAAAGAGCATTCAGGTAAAAGCTTCGGGTGATTTTACCATCCTGTCGGTTAATCACAAGTTCAACTATCTGAACGCGTTGAAGCGAAGCGAGAAGGCCGATAGCATTAATAAAATTATTGAAGCTACGAACGAATCTATTTCTTATGAAAAAGCCCGGCTGGATGTAATTCACGAGAAGCAGAGTCTGTTAAACGTGAATAAAAAGCTTGGCAATCAGCCATCCACCACCACACTGGCTCAACTTAAGCAAGCCATGGACTTCTATGAATCAGAGGTTTCAAAAATCAAGACGGAAGAAATAAAAATAAACAAAAGCACTGAGCTTAAGAATGCCCAGATTCAAGCGCTACAACTACAACTGAAAGAATTAAATGATCTCGCTTCCTGGCCTTCCGGTGAGATTGAAATTCGGGTTAGTGCAAATGCCCAGGAGAACGCCAAATTCACAGTAACGTATCTTGTCGGTAACGCAGGTTGGTATCCGAAATATGATATTCGGGTAAAAGATATAAAGAGTCCGTTGGCGCTAACCTATAAAGCAGAGCTGTTTCAAAACACAGGAGTTGATTGGAAAAACGTGAAGCTGCGTTTTTCAAATGGCAACCCGAATCAAAGTGGAATGGTCCCTGAGTTAGCTACGTGGAATCTTACCTATGCGCGCAATACCAACGTTCAATCAAATCCCACATATGGCATAGATGCTGTCCGTTCGGTCCAGGGTAGAGTTACAAGCTCGGAGGACGGATCTCCGATCCCGGGTGTAAGTGTTGTGGTGAAGGGTTCCGCTATCGGAACACAAACGGATGGTGCGGGCTATTACTCATTAACACTGCCTAACAATGCATCGGTATTAACATTTTCATTCATTGGCTTTACAACTCAGGAAAAATCTGCTAATCGTTCGGAAGTCAATGTGGTGATGGAGTCAGACCAAACTTCACTTAATGAAGTGGTTGTTGTAGCCGGTGGGCTAAGCTTTCAAAGACGCGAATTGGGTAATCAGGCAACAACCGTAAAAACCAGAAGTATTAAAAACCGAAGTTACAATTCAAATCAATTGGTGACTAACATAATCGAAAATCAAACCACGGTTGAGATTGAAGTTGCCACACCTTACTCTGTAAAATCAAATGGTGAAAAACTGATGGTTGATCTGAAAAAATATGAGATTGATGCGTTGTTTGAATATTATGCAATTCCCAAGCTCGACAAAGACGCTTTCCTGATGGCCCGGATCGTTAACTGGGATCAATACAGCTTGCTGGAAGGCGAGGCCAATCTTTATTTCGAAGATGCTTTTGTTGGAAGATCAATTTTAGATGCAAAGTCACTACAGGATACATTAAGCATTTCGCTCGGACGAGATCGGAACATTGTCATCTCACGCGAAAAAAATGAGCAGCTCTCGAAGCGAAAAGTTTTAAGCAACAGCGTGGTCGAAAACAGCGGATTTAAAATCACGGTAAGAAATAAAAAATCGCAGGCTATTAAGCTAACGCTTTTTGATCAGGTTCCAGTTTCAGTGGTAAGCGATATAACAGTCACGCTTCTCGAATTATCGAAAGGACACTTCGATGAAAAAACCGGTAAAGCCACATGGGAGCTTGACATTGATTCACAACAACAAAAAGAAATCAATCTGCAATACGATGTCAAGTATCCAAAGCGGGAAAGAATAATTCTGGAATAATGAAGATCAGTCTTTTCTTAACTTTGGGATATGAAGTATCAACCCCTCTTGTTCCTTTTGGTAACAACTTTTTCATATGCTCAGAAATCAAAATCTATAAATGTTATCGGCTATTATTCCGGTGGGCCGGAACAGATTGAACAACTGGCTGCAGAAAAATTGACTCACATTATTTTTTCATTCGGCCATCTGAAAGGAAACCTGTTTGACATCGGGAGCAAGCGTGATTCAACTACGATTCAAAAATTAGTGTTGTTGAAGAAGCGCAATCCTGCATTAAAAATAATTTTGTCGCTTGGTGGCTGGGGCGGCTGCAAAAAATGTTCTGATGTTTTCTCAAGTGAAGAAGCCCGGCATGAGTTTGCACTGTCTGTTCTGAATGCCAATCAATATTTCAAAACCGATGGCATTGATCTCGACTGGGAGTATCCTGCCATTCAAGGCTATCCCGGGCATGCGTTTAAGGCGGAAGACAAAAATAATTTTACCGCACTGGTAAAAGATCTTCGCGCTATCATGGGGAAACAGTATGAGATCAGCTTTGCTGCAGGCGGGTTTCAAAAATTTATCGATGAAGCCATCGACTGGAAAGAAGTTATGCAGGTGATTGATCGCGTGAATCTGATGACGTACGACCTGGTGCACGGTTTCTCAACCGAAACCGGGCATCACACCGCTTTGTATTCAACAAAAGAACAACATGAATCAACTGACAATGCTGTACAATCACTGATTAAATTAGGTGTGCCTGCAGAGAAGCTGGTGATTGGCGCAGCATTTTATGGCCGCATTTGGGAAGATGTTTCTTGTGTGAATAATGGACTTTACCAAAGCGGCAAATTCAAGCGAGGCATCGATTTCAAGTACCTCGGGAATAACATCAGCGAACAAAAAGGATTTATTTACTACTGGGATGACGTTGCGAAAGCACCGTATCAATACAACGCGAAAGAGAAATTGTACTTCACGTACGATGATAAAAAATCAATTGCGTTAAAGACACACTACGCAATCGATCAAAAACTGGATGGCATTATGTTTTGGGAGTTAACCTGTGATCGTGAAAAAGACGGGTTGCTGGACGAGATCTTTAACGTAAGGAATTCCGTTAAATAGTTTTGCATCTTCATTGTATGAAAATTCAATCCACTCCGCTTCTGTTTGTCTTGCTGTTATTGGCTGCAGCATGTGGCAGACCTGAAAAAGAAAGTAAAACAGTTGTCATTGATTCCGTTAATGTTCTGACGGAGCGTCAACTACACGCTTTGAGTACCGAAATACAGGAATTAGAAGACAGTATTGGTTCTCAGATAAGAGTTTTAATTATTAAAAGTCTCAAAGGTCAATCTATTGAAGCATATTCTTTACACGTGGCCGAGACATATCAATTCGGTCGAAAGGATTTTAATGACGGGCTATTGATCATGGTGAGTCTCGATGATCGGAAGATGCGAATAGAAGTCGGAGCCGGACTCGAAAACATAATCAAAGATGAGATCGCAGGTCAGATCATTCAGGAGCAAATGGCTCCGGCTTTCCGCGAGGCCAGATATTACGAAGGCTTATCGAAGGCCATTCAGCAAATCAAAACGTTACTTAAAACGAATCAATCACGGATCGGTGAAAAACCTGAAGGCGGATCCATAGCTAACGAAACACCAACCATTGATACCTATTTGATAGAATCCTTACCGGATACTGCAGTTCAGGAGCTTTCAGGGGCATTGGCGTTGCTTGTCATGCCCGATGAAACACAGATCGATCAGCTATTAAAGGAGTATGGCGAAGAGGATCTTTCAACGATCATGGACGATGCGAGTTTTTATCAAAGCGAAGCTGCAAGCCTGATGGACTCATTGGGGATTAAAACCGTTAATGCTGAAAAACGATTCATCCGGTACAGGAATGTTATCCGCGAATGGAATCTGGATCTTTACAAAACAAACTCTCCCTGGTTTATCATTTTCTTTGATCTGGATCAAAGACCCCAGGTAATTTCTTCATATGAAGTCAACGGGGAAAAGATCAAAGCGTACTTTATTACCGGCCACACAGATATTCCGTAAGCCTTAATCACCGATCCCAAACCATTGCTTGAGGAAAGGCATCACGTAATCGCCAAATTCATAGATAGCATAGCTCATGCCGACAGCAAAAATGGCTGCGCTGATCAGCATGTATAAAAGTATTTTTTGCTTGGGACTGCCAAAGCTTACCGCCACGATCGTTCCGCCAATAGGCGTTAATAGTAACGGAGTCAATACAGCAACCCCTACCAATCCATACTTTTTCCAAAGCGAAACAAGTTTTCGCTTTTTGGGTGTAAATTTTTTTTGATTCTTCTTCTCAAAACGTTTCAAGATTTTTTCGCGTAGCCACGCTCCAAAAAAAGTAAACAGTAATACACTGGCCATCATACCGGAAAACGTGACAATGATCGTAGTTACGATGTGCAATCCTGAGGCATATCCAAGTGTCGGCCCGAAGATCACCTTGAGCATGGAGAGAAAAAAGATCGGAATTGCTTTTAGTATTTCTTCTGTCATAATTTTTCACCAAAACTCAAATCGCCCGCATCTCCTAATCCCGGAACTATATAGTGCAGCTCATTTAACTTCTCATCCAGCGCCCACATCCACACATCGTATGGGACTTTTATCTGCTTTTCAAGCAATGATATACCTTCCGGAGCAGCCACCAGCGCAGCAACATGTACGTGTTTTGGCTTGCCATGTTTCATGATTGCATTCACCGCTTTAATAACCGATTGACCGGTTGCCAACATCGGATCAATCAGGATAAGAGTTCGTCCTTCCAGAGTTGGAGTCGCTAAATAGTCGAGCGTTATTGTAAGATTAGCCTCACTTTCTTTGCGGTAAGCGCCAATAAATCCGCAGTCAGCCTCACCAAAAATATTCTGAAAGCCTATAAAATAGGGTAATCCTGCACGTAATACAGTAATGAGCACAGGATTATCTTCAGGAATGTTTACCGTTGAAATTCCTAACGAAGTCTGAACCTTTTGTGAGCTGTACTGAAATTTCTTCGAGATTTCATATGCCATTAATTCTCCCAGCCGCTCAATATTTTTCCGGAACCGTGCGCGGTTTTGCTGGATAGTTTTGTCACGCAGCTCAAGTAAATATTGGTTGGCAGCAGAATCCTGCCGGTTAAGCACGGTTATCATGGCTGGAGTTTTTTTAATCTTCAAAATTTAGATAAAGTTGCGGAAGTAAAAAACACAAACAGCATGGTCTGTGCGACACAGACCACAAATGGGTTCTTAATTAAAGGATATAGCGGGACAAAGGCCGCCAATGATTGCCAATAAGATATGAAACTACTCAAACAGCTTTGCGAAATCCACGCGCCCTCCGGTGAAGAATACTTTATGAAAGACTTCCTGTTGAAGTACATCGCAAAAGAAAAAAAGAACTGGGCCGCAAAACCAACCGTGATTCATGGCGATGAATTCCAGGATTGTATCATTTTAAAATTTGGCAAACCCAGAACGGCAATCTTCGCGCACATGGATAGCATTGGGTTTACAGTTCGATA
Organism: uncultured Roseivirgaceae bacterium; assembly: GCA_964534735.1. Lineage (GTDB taxonomy): Bacteria > Bacteroidota > Bacteroidia > Cytophagales > Cyclobacteriaceae > UBA2336. The sequence continues at coordinate 4,948 of CAZHQP010000009.1, read as the reverse complement.
CTTTAATCAATTGCTTCCTGTTGGCAGCCCGGATGCCGAAGCGGGAACAAAGCTTGTCGGGCACGACTCAAAAGGACCGATCGAATGCGAGCTTGAATATGATAAAGACAACCATGCGTTTTACAAGTTTGGCAGAACGATTGATCGCGGAACATCACTCACATACAAAATAAACTTTCGCGACAGCAAATTGTACATCGAAACACCTTATCTCGATGATCGTTTAGGAATATATAATGCATTAAAAGTTGCCGAGACCTTAAAAGACGGTGTGATTGTGTTCAGTGCTTGGGAAGAACATGGCGGAGGTTCGGTTCAATACCTGGCAAAATACATTTATGAAAAGTGGAATGTGAAACAGGCCCTCATCTCAGACATTACCTGGGTAACGGATGGTATTGAGCCGGGTAAAGGCGTTGCTATCTCCATGCGTGACCGTAATATCCCGAGAAGAAAATTCATCGACCGGGTTATCAGCATCGCTTCAAAAAGCAAAATCAGCTATCAGCTCGAAGTGGAAGGCATGGGCTCAAGCGATGGCCGGGATCTGCAAACCTCACCCTATCCATTCGATTGGTGTTTTGTTGGTGCACCCGAACAACGGCCACATTCACCCAATGAAAAAGTACACAAAGATGATATCAGGTCGATGATCGCGCTGTATAGCAAATTGATGAAAGAATTGTAGCGTCACTTCGAGCGTTAAAAGATTTCAACATTGAATAAGTAATTCGAGAGAAGTCTCTTACACAAGATTTCTCGCAGAGAGTAGTCACTTTTATACACGGATAGGCCGCTTGAAATGACGTAATAGTCAGCACCGCAAAAAATTAAATAATAATATTCTGTTATTTTTGCGCCCTTGTGAGACGAAGTGCGACATGAAAATCAGGGATTTAGAGTTTAAAAAGTTTATTTCGGCAATCAAAATTGAGGAAAAGGTAAAGGAATTGGGTGCCCGGATCAGTGAAGATTACAAAGGCAAAAACCCGCTTCTGCTTCCTATTCTTAACGGCTCCTTTATTTTTGCTGCCGACCTTGTGCGCGAGATTAAGCTCGATTGCCGGATCTCGTTTGTAAAACATTCATCCTACCAGGGAACGCAAAGCAGCGGTCAGCTCAATACACTGATCGGTTTGAACGAAAGCTTGTTCGGACAAGATCTCATTGTTATAGAAGACATCATGGATTCCGGACTGACATTAAGCAAAGTGATTGCCGAGTTCGGAACGCTGGGCGTTAAATCGGTTGAGATTGTAACGCTCGTCAGGAAAACGCCTGCTCGTGATCATGCTGTTCAGCCAAAATACATCGGCTTTGATATTGATAATGAATTTGTGCTTGGCTACGGATTGGATTATGACGGGTTAGGCCGCAATCTGAAAGACATTTATAAAGCTATTCTGCCCGACAGCGTGAAATAGCTCAAAAATACTATCTTCGCTATTCTTAAAATCAAGACAGGCTCTAAACCGGAAACAACATCACATGATCAATCTTGTACTCTTCGGCCCTCCGGGCGCAGGTAAAGGAACACAAAGTGAAAAGCTGATCAAGCAGTATGGCTTCGTTCATATTTCAACCGGTGATCTTTTTCGCTGGCACACAAAGAATGATACCGACCTGGGTAAACGTGTAAAGGAAATTATGAACAGCGGCTCATTGGTTCCGGATGAGATCACAATTGCCATGCTAAAAGAAGAGCTTGATAAGAATCCTAATGCAAAAGGTTTTTTGTTTGATGGCTTTCCGAGAACCGTTGCCCAGGCCGAAGCGCTGGATGCGTTTATGAAAGCTCAGGGTACTGCCATTCATCACGTGATTGCTCTTGACGTAACTGAAGCAGAAGTTCGTGCCCGCATCGCTAAACGCAGAAGCATCGAGCATCGCATTGATGATGAAGAAGAAAAGCTTAACAAACGCATTACTGAATATTTTACCAAAACCGTTCACGTCCTCCCCTATTACGATAAGCAGGTAAAGGAACACAAAGTGAAAAGCTGATCAAGCAGTATGGCTTCGTTCATATTTCAACCGGTGATCTTTTTCGCTGGCACACAAAGAATGATACCGACCTGGGTAAACGTGTAAAGGAAATTATGAACAGCGGCTCATTGGTTCCGGATGAGATCACAATTGCCATGCTAAAAGAAGAGCTTGATAAGAATCCTAATGCAAAAGGTTTTTTGTTTGATGGCTTTCCGAGAACCGTTGCCCAGGCCGAAGCGCTGGATGCGTTTATGAAAGCTCAGGGTACTGCCATTCATCACGTGATTGCTCTTGACGTAACTGAAGCAGAAGTTCGTGCCCGCATCGCTAAACGCAGAAGCATCGAGCATCGCATTGATGATGAAGAAGAAAAGCTTAACAAACGCATTACTGAATATTTTACCAAAACCGTTCACGTCCTCCCCTATTACGATAAGCAGGGAAGATTAAAAACAGTTCAGGGTATTGGCAACATTGATGATATCTTCAACAGTATCTGCACGTTGATTAAATAGAATCAGGTTTTAAGTTTCAAATCGAATCTTAAAATCTAAAATTTGAAATCTTAAATCTGAATTGAATTGTCATCCGTTAATTTCATCGATCACGTAAAATTTCACTCACGCTCCGGAAAAGGCGGTGCAGGATGTCTGCATTTTATTCGTGAGAAATTCGTGGAAAAAGGCGGTCCGGATGGCGGAGATGGCGGCCGTGGCGGCAATGTTATCCTTCGCGGCAACTCACAGTTGTGGACTCTCCTTCACTTAAAATACAGAAAGCACGTGGTTGCGGAAGATGGCAAACCCGGTGAATCTCAAAACTGTACGGGCGCCTCCGGCAAAGATGAAATTCTGGAAGTACCAATGGGCACAGTTGCCCGCAATGCAGAGACGGGTGAAAAGCTTTGCGAGATCACCGAAGACGGGCAGGAATTTATTTTAACAAAAGGCGGCCGTGGCGGCAAAGGAAATTTATTCTTTGCTACCTCCACACAACGCGCCCCGACACATACCCAGCCCGGTGAGCCGGGTATTCAGGAATGGATCATTCTTGAATTAAAATTACTGGCCGATGTTGGTTTAGTGGGTTTCCCGAATGCCGGCAAATCAACTTTGCTGTCAGTTGTGTCTGCTGCCAAGCCGAAAATTGCCGACTACGCATTCACTACACTAACACCTAACCTGGGTGTAGTAAGCTATCGCGATTCACGCTCATTTGTAATGGCCGACATTCCCGGAATTATTGAAGGCGCTGCCGAAGGGAAAGGTTTGGGCATTCAGTTCCTACGGCATATTGAGCGTAATTCATTATTGCTGTTCATGGTCCCGGCCGATGCAAAAGATATCAAAACTGAATACGGAATTTTATTGAATGAGCTCAGGAAATACAATCCCGAACTGCTCGATAAAAAACGCATACTGGCAATCAGCAAAACCGATATGCTGGATGACGAGTTGAAGGTCGAAATGCAAAAAGATATTCCTACCGAATTGCCGGTTATTTTCATCTCTTCAGTCACCAATCAGGGTATTACAGAGCTGAAAGACCTGATCTGGAAAAACCTTCACTAACAGTATTTCGAAGACCGGAATCTGCCATTATTCAAGATAAATTTCATGCTAAAATGTCAATATGGCGGTAAAACCCGCTCTGGCAACATTATTGACATTGGCACCCCAATTAACGAATCGACTTTTTGATGGAAAATAAGGATCAGGAAATACAGAACGAGAATCAGGAAAATGCTTCCGCAGAAGGCGGTTTTGAGATCAATTCTGCCACAGAAGAACTGAAGGGGCAGGCCGAATTAAAAAAAGCACAGAATGAACTGGCGGAGTCAAAGGACAAATATTTAAGGCTGTATTCCGAGTTTGAAAATTTCAGACGCAGAACAGCTAAAGAAAAGCTCGAGCTGATCCAAAGCGCAAACGAAAAGCTGGTCAATTCTTTCTTGCCGATCATTGATGATTTTGAGCGTGCTGAAAAAGCGTTCAAAGGAAGTGAGAGTAAAGAGATGGAAGGATTTTTATTGATCTATACAAAGTTCAAAAAAATCCTGGATGCTGCCGGCATAAAAGTAATGGATGCAAAAGGCAAAGCATTTGACGCAGATCTGCACGAAGCGATCACGCAAGTTCCGGCACCCGATGAAAAGTCAAAAGGCAAGGTGATTGAAGTTGTTGAGCAGGGATATTTGCTTAACGATAAAGTTATCCGCTTCGCGAAAGTCGTTGTCGGCTCTTAACTAAATACGGTAATCGAACTTCGAACCTCCAACATCGAACAATGGCAAAGAGAGATTTTTACGAAATATTAGGAGTAGGCAAAACTGCTTCTGCAGATGAGATCAAGAAAGCATACCGCAAGGTTGCAATCCAATATCATCCTGATAAAAATCCCGGCAATAAAGAAGCTGAAGAAAAATTCAAGGAAGCTGCTGAGGCGTACGAGATCTTAAGCAATACCGAAAAACGTGCCCAGTATGATCGCTTTGGTCATGCAAAAGCCGGAAGCGGTGGCTATGGCGGTGGTCAGGGTCACATGAACATGGACGACATCTTTAGTCAGTTCGGAGATATCTTCGGAGGTGGTGGCGGAGGTGGAAGTCCGTTTGACAGTTTCTTTGGTGGCGGTGGCGGAAATCGCAAGCGTCAGCGCAAAGGCTCTAACCTTCGCATCAAACTCAAGCTTACGCTGGAAGAAATTGCCAACGGGGTTGAAAAGAAAATAAAAGTTAACCGCCTTACACAAGCTGAAGGCGTCACATTCAAGAACTGTACAACCTGTAAGGGCACAGGTCAAACCCGCAAAGTGGTAAACACCATGCTCGGGCAAATGGTATCAACATCAACCTGCCCTACCTGTAATGGTGCAGGGCAAATGATTGATAAAAAACCAAGCGGTGTTGATAACTCCGGATTGATCTCAAAAGAAGAAGTTATCTCAATAAAAATTCCGG
>CAZHQP010000008.1:13256-26764 GCA_964534735.1 uncultured Roseivirgaceae bacterium | reverse complement strand
CGTCTGGATGGTAACGTATATGTAGAAGCAGCTCCGATTAAGGGATTAACACTGCGCAGCACATTCGGGTTTAATTACCTCTCATTTCTCGGTCAGAAGTTTGAAGAAGCATTTGATTACGGAACGTTCGCAGATCCAATCAATCGTCTTTATTACACGTCAGCAAACAATCAAACGATTGTAGCCAATCTTGTTGGAACTTATAACACGACCATCGGTAAGCATGGCTTTAAGGTAATGGCCGGGTATGAATCGTTTCAATATGATCCTAAATCATTTAATGTCAGCGGATCGCAATTTGTTGTTGATGTAGCGCAAAGCTATAACCTGAGCGGTGGTCCGGCCAGCATACCGGACAAATTCATGCCGATACAGAACCGGATGCTTTCGCAATTCGGGAGATTAAACTACACCTATGATGAGAAGTATCTGCTGGAAGCAAACTTCAGGCGAGATGGCTCATCAAAGTTTGGTCCAAATCATCGCTGGGGCTTGTTTCCATCAATCTCAGCCGGATGGAGAATTTCTGAAGAAGGCTTCTTTCAGAACTCCCCGATTATCAGCAAGGCTATTAACAGCCTGAAGCTGCGCGCCAGTACCGGCCGATTGGGATCTGATAATCCGATCGGAGACTTGACCTACTCACCAACATACACTTCACAGTTCTCAACCTATGCATTTGATATCAGCGGTCAGAATAAAGTGCCGGGATACTTCCTGTCCAAGTTTGCCAATAAGGACATCAAGTGGGAGGATATCTATGTGCATAACGTAGCGGTTGATGTTACGGCATTCAGCAACAAACTTTCATTAACGGTTGAGTACTATACACGCAAAACTAAGGATATGATTTATGCTGTGAGCCCTCCGGCATCACTGGGTATTGCAGTACACAACTTTCCTTCGGTTGCCACTTTTATAAACATCGGTGAGATGACTAACCAGGGCGTTGATATTGATCTGGGTTACAAAGAGCGTGTTGGTAAATTTGATTTCACAGCTTCCGGTAATGTATCGTTTCTGAAAAATAAGCTTGAAACGCTTTATGGCGATTCTTATATCGTTGGCGGAGATGGCGGCCCGCAGATCGCAGGGATGACGCGTTCAATCCCAGGATACCCAATGTCGAGCTTTTACGGGTATGTTGTTCAGCAAATGCTGAATTCAAACGCAGACGTCTATGCGATCAATACATACGCGCAGGACGGACTTTACCAGGAAGCTGGAACAGGCCCCGGTGATTTCATGTATAAAGACCTGAATCCTACCGGTGCAAACAGCGAGATCACACCGGATGCCGATAGAAAAATTATCGGAAATCCATGGCCAAAAATGACCTATGGATTTAACATCGGTATAGTTTTTAATAACATGTTTGATCTCTCACTCCAGTTCCAGGGAGTGGCATTTGTGGATGTTTTCAATGCCAGTAAAGCATACTCCAGAAATTTCTTTGGTGACAATAATACAACAACGCTGATCCGTGAAGCCTGGACAGAAGAGCATCACACCAATAATCCGAGAAATATTGCAACAGATCCGAATGGAAACTGGAGCCGGCCTTCAACTTACTTTATTGAACGCGGTGATTACCTGAAGCTGCGCAACATCCAGATTGGCTTCAACATGTCTCCTGATATGTTAACAAAAGTTAAGCTCAGGAAACTCAGGATATATGCCAACATCAACAACTTCCTGACTTTCACCAAATACTCAGGACTCGATCCTGAGATAGCAGGAGGTAACCTGAGCCGTGGAATTGACTTTGGTCAGTATCCGCAAGTAAGAACATTGAGTGCTGGTCTTGAAGTACAATTTTAAAGAGAACACAGCTATGAATATGAAGAAGAAAATTTTAATGATCATGCTGAGCATGGGAATTACCACCAGCTGTTCCGATAGCTTCCTGGAAGTAGAAAATATTAATGAACTGGATGCGAACAGCTTCTACGCCAAGATCGCAAACTTTGACTTGGCTCTTACCGGAACATACGATGCAGTAAAGAATCTCGACTTGTTCGGTCAGAATTTTTATATCCAGACGTTGCTGGCTTTACCACATGAATCGGATTACTGGAATGCACAGAACCGGAATGAAGTTACATCTGCTGACGAGAATGTGTACATCGCCTGGCGTGGGTTTTACAGGATTGTGGCACGCGCTAATGATATCATCGAGAACGCGAACAAGTTTAGTCCAACTACACCGGACGATATGCAACAGATTGATCAGATTGTTGCGCAGGCAAAATTCCTGAGAGCATTTGCTTATTTCCATTTGGTGAGACTTTGGGGTGAAGAATCCTATGCAGTTGATAAGGAGCGATTATCAGTTCCCTTAATTCTAAAAGTAGCAACCTCGCGCGATGAAATGATGGCTCCGCGCGCTACGGTGGGTGCTGTATATGATCAGATACTGGAAGACCTTGAAGCAGCCGAAGAAGACTTGCCGGATTCATGGGCAACTCCAACCAATGAAAACATTGCGCGGGTAAACAAGTTTGCTGCGAAAGGATTTCTGGGGCAGGTGCATCTGTACCGGGAAGAGTTCACTGAAGCAAGAGCTTACTTTGAAGAGATTATCGCTAACACAAGTTATTCGCTTGTTCCATCCAATCGCTACGATGATTTATTCCAGGGCAAGAATGAGTTCAGCTCAGAGTCACTTTGGGAGATTAGCTATACAGTAGATATGGCTCAGAATATCTGGGAAAATGGTCTTGGTTCGGGTATAGCACTTGTTATTGCCGCTCCCCAGCGGGGCTGGAGCAACTGCACACCGCACGGTGTAAACATTGATCGGTTCGGAAGCGATCCGCGTCTTCAAATCTGCACATATGCACCAACAGACCTTGTTGCAACGATTGATGGTAATATGGAACCGGCCGGTACAAGCGAGTTTAACTTTACAGGTCACAGTTTCAGAAAATATAATCCGAAAGATTACTGTGTGTTATCCACCAATCGCAACAGCGGTGCGAATTACATCATCATGCGCCTTGCAGATGTGTACCTCATGTATGCAGAGATTCTGAATCACGATGGAGAGGATGTTACTGCGTTGGAATATGTAAACAAAATCCGCAGAAGAGCATACGGCTTTAATTCAAATACTCCTGAACCAACTGTTGATTATGCGGGACTGGCAGGTAACACGCTGCGTGATTCTATTCGCGAAGAGAGGTTTCGCGAATTTTTCGGTGAAGGGCAACGGTGGTATGATATTGTTCGATGGAAGATTGTAGAGGAAGAAGTGATGAAGTATAACGATAAGCGCGTAACACAGGGGATTATTGTGTATCAGCCCAAAGATTATTACTACCCGGTGCCGCTTCAGGAAGTTGATACCAATACCAAAATGACTCCCAGCACCGGTTATTAAAAGAATGATATGATCAATCATAAAGACCTGAAAATGCTGAAGCCGAGAGTGCATGCATTGATATGTATGATGGTTGCGGTGATAATTAATAGTTGCAGAAGCGACAGTGAAGAAATTAAGAAACCGGAGCCGGATATACAGCAGGTTGTCAAAACCAACCCGATGCAGGTTTATATGCACTACATGCCCTGGTTTCAGTCAAAACCGGTATCCGGGTATTGGGGAAGTCACTGGAGAATGGCCAATAAGAATCCCGATGTTATTATCGATACAGCTATCGGTAAGCGTCAGATCGCTTCGCATTATTATCCGCTTATCGGACCGTATGATTCAAAAGATCCGGATGTAATAGAATATCACTTGCTGCTGATGAAGTATGCAGGTGTAGACGCAGTGCTAATTGACTGGTATGGATCGCACACATTAAATGATTATCGGCTAAATCTTGCCGGAACAAATGCGCTGATCGATAAAACTGATGATGTGGGGATGAAGTTCTCGGTTGTTTACGAGGAATACACCGCAGGAAAAGTTGAAGAAGCCACAAGCAAAACGGCTATTGAAGCCGCGCAAGCGGATATGTTGTATCTAAGAGACAACTACTTCAGTAAAAAGGAATACCTGCAGATACATGATGTTCCGTTACTATTAACCTTCGGGCCGCGATACTTTCAGCAACCTTCACAATGGACAGCGATATTTTCTGTGCTGGGCACCAAGCCAAAGTTTTTGCCACTCTGGAATCATGGAGGACTTACCGGAGAAACAGATAATGGAGAGTTCTCCTGGGTTGATTTCAATGGTTCATTCAGTGACCTGAATAATTTTTATAATAAGGCTCCACATGTCGAGATATTAATTGGTTCAGCTTACCCCAGGTTCCATGATTTCTATGAAGAAGGCGGGGCAGGAGAAAGCTATGGCTTTGTAGCGGATAATAATGGAGCAACGTTGCAGGCTACGCTCAATAAGGCAACAGAACGAAATTCTAAATACATACAGTTGGTTACCTGGAATGACTTCGGAGAAGGAACTGTAATTGAACCAACACTCGAATATGAGTTCAGTAACCTGAAGATGATTCAGGAATTCACAGGTGTTTCATACGGTACTCAAGAGCTGGAGCTTATACACGCTTACTATCTCAAGAAGAAGGAACTGAAAGGCAATGCAGAAGCCACTGCAACACTCGAAAAAATATTCAAGTGTCTGGCAGAGCTGGAGGTAGAAGAGGCCGGACAATTAATGGAACAGCTTAACTAATGAATACACTTAACAATAAACATTAACTACTAAATCAATTTGACTATGAAAAACTCCGTTAAAAAAGTACTGGGCATGATCATGCTGCTGATCGTACCCGTGTATTTCTATTCATGCAGCGATGATGATAAGGATTCGGGCCCAAAAATTCTGTTGCCGAAGCTAGATGGTTTTTATGTGTTTGGTACAAACACGCTGGCGTCATCTCCAAGTGAACCTGCTGCCCGTATGTCTCTGGCAATTCTTGACAATGGAAAAGCTCCAAACGTATCCAGCGAAGATGGTGTTTATGGAAGATTTATGTATATCGGAGCGAACAGCGAAATCCAATTTGCTGAAGTGGTTGATGAAGTAGGTACTGTGTATGGCGATTCGGAAGGCGGAACTTCAACATTGGGTACTGACATTGGCAACGTACCCGTAAATGACATGGTTATCCACGGAACATTGGAAGCAGACGAAAAGGCAATTGAAATCGCAGATGAAGGTCTGTACTACGTATTTGTAAACATGAATACGGGATTTTTCAGCATCACACGCGTGAAAGTCAATATGATTGGTGATACAACTCCGGGAAATTGGGCTACCGGAACATTCCTGAATCAGATATCTGTTAGCAAAGAAGGTGCAGTATGGGAGAAAACAGGTGTAACGCTGAAAGGTGAATCTGGTTACCGCTGGAGATTTACTGACGGCTGGCATTTTTATGATGAAACAGGAGTGACCACTACATTATCGAGTCTGGGCGTTTTTAGTTATGGTGAATCATGGCCTCTGCCGACCAACGATGTTGGGTTCTATCTGGATAATGCTCCTCATCAGACTACTGGTATATATACCGTAAAACTTGAATTCGATCAAGCCACGGGTGAATGGACAGAAACCAAGACTAAAACAGGGGATGTATTAGTAGATTATTCTTCTGTAAATATGACCATTATTGGTACAGCGATTACCGGAACTTGTTTCTGCGGGGATGGTACGGGTGGTTTCGGAGCACAGGATCCTGTTAAGGCCGGGAATGTTTACACCTGGACATGGAACGATGTGTCACTAATTGCATCCGGAGACTTTATCTTCCTGGAAGACGCTACATGGCCTCCCAATCACTTGTTAATTGATTACACAGGCGCTACGGTAAACGGTACTGCAGTTCCTGCGAATGTAAACGATGCAACATTGCCTCCTGCTTCAGGGGCTGATCATAACTACCATGTTATCAATGCAGGTACGTATGATATCATGCTTGTAATTGATGCAGCAGCCAACACAAAAACAGTAACCATCAACAATAATTAAGGTAACGCTATCCTGCTTTCGCCAGCGATTCAGGATACGGTTAATTGGTTATTAAATTGAAAGACACCCTTTTCGAAGGGGTGTCTTTTTTTTCCATTTAGGCGACTCAGGGCCATTTTCAATCCTCAGCGTTCCCAATTGCTTACGAGGAGCCAAAATGCCCAAAAACCTCGAATCCCGGCTAAATTCCAATCGGACGAACTCCAAAACTCATCGGATAGTCAGCCCGTCTCATCGACTATTTCCCGCCAGCCCTGCCTTTCAAAATACCTTCGAAGCATAAACCGGGAGGAACTATAACTAAACAGTCCCGGAGAGATCAAAAAAATTAAACCCATGAATACAAAACCTACTAAAATGAGATCCTTCAAAAGATCACTCGGCCTGGTAGCCCTGTTTCAATTAATCCTGATCCGGATTGTGCTTGCACAGCCGGGTAATGATCAGGAAGTAATTGCCTCAGCAATTATGAAACAGAAGAGCCAGGAGCCGGTAATGCTTCCTTCAGGGGTTTCTGGTGATTGGTACCAGAGATCAGCAAGTCATATTCGCGATCGCGAGTATTTCATCCATCCATTCGGCCGTGAGGCTAATGTATACGTTTCAGCCAACAACAAACAGCGTCTGGGCTTTAAGTTCACTCCGGAAGGATATTCTGTGAAGAATATCGTTACCCGTGATGGTCAGGAGCAATGGGAATTCAACTCCCGGTTTGCAGGCATCAACCGTGTTGGAAGCGAGAATAAAAAATCATCATTCAGAACTTCATTCAATCTCAAAAATCAGCTTGAATACGAGTATGATGGATATACTGTTCAATATATCAATAACGAAAATGGCATGCGCCAGAATTTTGTCGTTACAAAACCATTAACCGGTAAAGGCAAGGTAGAAGTTGTACTCGAAGTTTCCGGTGATCTTCTTCCGAAGATGCAGGGTGAAAACCAGCTTGCGCTTCATACGACTGAAAACGAAAGTGATGTTCGGATAATTTATGATGACGTTAAGGTTTGGGATGCCAAAAATCAGCCGTTACAGGCGAGCATGTCAATTCGTGATAAAAATGAGCTTGTTATCACAGTGGATGACGAGCATGCAATTTATCCAATCACAATCGACCCATTGAACCATGCTCCGGACTGGACAGACAGCGGTTCAGGTTTATTGTTTTCTGCTCTGACAGATCTTTCAGTTCCTTTGTTATATGGCTTTTCAGTAAGCGGTTCTGGTGACCTTAACGGTGACGGTTTTGATGATGTTGTAATCGGTGCACCTGCTTATGTCGATATTATCAATCTTGGTGATGGCACATTCAATCCGGTAGGAGTGGGTGCTGCTTTCGTATATTTTGGAAGTGCTGCAGGCTTGTCAGCCGAGCCAGGTGAAGTACTTCAGCCAACCTCTGTAGTTGGTGCATTGTTTGGGTTTAGTGTAAGTGCTGCGGGTGACGTCAATGGTGATGGTCGTGGGGACCTCATCGTTGGCGCTCCTGGAGATAAAGTAAGCCTAACAGTTTTGTTAGGTTCAGTAGATGTAGCGGTAGGTAAAGTTTATGTCTATCACGGTACGCAATTCGATGGTAATTTGAACACACAACCAACAGTTGCAGCTTCAATCTCTTTAAAGCAATCAGATTTTGGAACGCTTTTAACAACTCCGATTAATCCGTTATATGGTTTTAGTGTAAGCTCAGCAGGCGATGTTAACAACGATGGTAAGTCAGATATTTTGGTTGGCTCTCCGGCTTACATCGACCTTCTTTCCCTTAACCTCGGTGGCCGCGTGGATGTTTACCATGGCAGCACAACGGGCATTGGCTCAACTCCTTCACGGATTATCAAAGGTGGTTTATTGAATGGCTTGTTCGGTTACAGCGTAAGCTCAGCCGGTAAAGTTAACAATGACAATTATAGTGATATTATCGTTGGTGCTCCCGCATCTATCAATTTATTGGCTGTTGGTGCCGCATACGTATTTCATGGAAGTGCTTCGGGTATTACCGCAACTACTACAGCAGGTGCAAATACTTCATTGAATGCTCCGGGACTTTTAAATAAAACATTATTCGGATACAGTGTAAGCAATGCTGGTGATGTTAACAATGACGGCCGCGGTGACGTAATCATCGGTGAGCCATTGGCGATTGATCTGTTCTCAGGTAGTTTGGTTGCAGTTGGTAAGGCACACATTTTTTACGGAAGCAGTTCCGGTGTGCTCACAACTGGTTCAACCTCCCTTACAAGTCCTCGTAAACCGGGTATCCTCGGAGCAATCACAGGCAATTTACTATTTGGCTTTAGTGTAAGCGGTGTGAAAGATATGAACTGCGATGGTATTGATGATGTGATCATCGGTGAGCCGGGCGGTACTTCGATCAGCCTCGGAACTGGTTTGCTTGGACTTGTTAGCGCAAATGCAATCTCTGGCCAGGCATATATCTATTATGGTAAAAATTCTACCGGCCCGGTTGATACTCCCGGATACTCAATTGTACATCAGGGCGGAAGTTTAAGCGTTGCTAACTTACTGGGTTACAGCGTAAAAGGGGCTGGCGACTTCAATGGTGATGGCCGTGCAGACTTCCTTGTTGGCGCACCAAACGGAACGCTGAATTTGGCTTCTTCTTTAACAGGTATCCTGGGTAACGTGCTTGGCTTTACCACTACAAATAGTGTGGGTAGCTCGTATGGCTACGAAGGCTGTATCAACAGCGATCCGATTGCAGGAAATGACGCGATCTCAACAAACGAAGACGTTGCGGTAACAATTAACATCTTGGTAAATGATATTGATGTTGATGGATCATTAAGCCTTACTTCAATTGATTTAAATCAGGTAACGGCAGGTGTTCAGAACACAATCACGACTCCGGAAGGAACATGGACGGTAAATGCTTCCGGTCAGGTGTTATTTACCCCAACCTTAAACTATAATGGTCCCGCTTCTCTTATCTATACAGTAAAGGATAATTTAGGCTCACTTTCAAACCAGGCAACAATTACTGTAACTGTAATTCCTGTCAACGATGCCCCGGTGGCCGTAAATGATGCTGTGAATGGGGTAGAAGATATGGTTGCAACAGTAATAGTTGTTACGAACGACACGGACGTTGATGGAACAATCAATGTAGCTACCGTGGATCTTGATCCTGCAACAGCCGGAATTCAAACAAGTATTACTAATTCGTTTGGCTCATGGTCTGTTGATGCAACAGGTAAAGTTACTTTCACTCCAGTTTTAAACTTTAACGGTGTAGCAACAGTACAATACCGCGTTAGCGATAACCTGGGACTGACTTCAAATAACGCTACTGTTTCCATGACAATGGCTTCTGTAAACGATGCTCCGGTAGCCGTAAACGATAATGTTACCGGCAATGAAGATGAGCCGATTGTAGTGATTGTTATAACCAACGATACCGATGCTGACGGAACAATCGACCCGGCAACGGTTGATCTTGATCCTGTAACTCCTGGAATTCAGAATACAAAAACGACCACAGAAGGCACATGGACAGTAGATGCAACCGGTAAGGTTACGTTCAACCCAAAGCCTGACTTTAATGGTGTTGCTACGGTAACATATACGGTAAATGATAACGGTGGTGCTACTTCTAATTCAGGAACAATTTCTGCCACAGTAAACGCGGTAAATGATGCTCCGGTAGCCGTAAATGATAATCCAACTACAAATGAAGATGTTCCTGCTGTATTCAGCGTAACCGCAAATGATACAGATGTTGATGGAACAATCAACACAGCAACAGTAGACCTGGATCTTTCAGCTCCTGGTATTCAGAATTCAATTACAACTACAGAAGGAAGCTGGACAGTTAACGCTTCAGGAATGGTAACATTTACTCCGGTGAGCAACTTTAACGGAACTGCTACACTTTCTTATACTGTGAATGACAATGGCGGCTTAACTTCAAATGCAGGTGTGATCACAGTTACTGTAAATCCAGTAAATGATGCTCCGGTTGCTGTAAACGATAATATCTCAGGTGCGCAGAATACACCGGTAACGTTCAGTGTAACAGCTAACGATACTGATGTTGACGGAACAATCAATGCTTCAAGTGTTGACTTGAACCCTGCTTCAGTGGGAATCCAGAACTCAGCTTCTAATGCAAATGGCAACTGGTCAGTGGATGCTGCCGGAAATGTAACTTTCTCACCGAACGTTGCTTTCACAGGAAATACAACACTTACCTATACCGTAAATGATAATAATGGTCTGACTTCAAACGTGGCTACGATCTCGGTAACCGTGTTCACTGTAATTCCTCCAAACAGCGCTCCGGTTGCTGCAAATGATAATGCAAGTGCAGATCAGGGAACAACGGTAACCGTTAACGTAACAGCTAACGATACAGATTCTGACGGAACGATCAATTCTTCAACAGTTGATCTTAATTTAGGAACTCCGGGTGTTCAGAACACAGTGGCAACTTCCGCGGGTACATGGACTGCAAACAGCTCGGGCATTGTAAACTTCGTGCCAAATGCAAGCTTCTTTGGAACTGCAACGGTGTCCTACACCGTACAGGATAATGGCGGAACAACTTCAAATTCAGCTACAATCACTGTTCAGATTAATGCAAAACCAGTTGCTGTAGCCGATAACGCTTCTGTAAATGAAGATGCAAGCACAACAATTACTGTAACATTGAACGATAGCGATCCTGATGGTTCGATCAATAAAGCATCTGTGGATCTGAATCCTGCGGTTTCTGGTATCCAGAACTTAGTAACGGATGCAAATGGCAATAGCTGGTCAGTAGATGTAAACGGTGTCGTAACCTTCGTTCCAACTCCAAACTGGAATGGCACAACCAGCATCAGCTACGTAGTTAACGATAACACAGGTGCGACTTCAAACAGCGCAACAATCACAGTAACCGTAAATTCAGTAAATGATGCTCCGGTTGCTGTAAACGATAACGCAACAACAGCTGAAGATGCAGTGGTAACGATCAATGTTGTATCGAACGACACAGATTCTGACGGAACAATTGATCCAGCTTCTGTAGACCTGGATCCCGCTTCAGCAGGCGTTCAGAAAACAATCACAGTTGCTTCCGGAACGTGGACTGTGGATAACAACGGTGTGGTAACATTCGCTCCGGCATTAAACTACAATGGTTCAGCTTCAATTACTTATACAGTAAACGACAACGGTGGTTTGACTTCTAACGTAGCGAACATCAGTGTAACAGTAAGCTCAGTAAACGATGCTCCGGTAGCAGTAAATGATGCAGCCAGCACAGATGAAGATCAGGCGGTAACATTCAGTGTAACAGCTAATGATACCGATGCTGACGGAACTATCAACACTGCTACAGTTGATCTTAATCCTGCAGTTGGTGGTGTTCAGAGCACAGTTGCAGTAACAAACGGTACCTGGTCGGTAGACGCTTTGGGTAACTTAACGTTCACTCCAGTGGCTAACTTTAACGGAAATATCTCAATCACGTATGTGGTTAGCGATAACAACGGCTTGATTTCTAATGAATCAACAATTTCAGTAACTGTTGATTCAGTTAACGATGCACCGGTTGCTGTAAACGATAATGCAACTACCGATGAAAACACTTCGGTAACTTTCTCGATCACAGCAAATGATACTGATCTTGACGGAACAATCGATCCTGCAACGGTTGATTTGAACCCTTCAACTCCATCTATCGATAATACACTTGTTACGACCGATGGCTCATGGATTACTGTAACGCCAGCCGGAAACATCACGTACATCCCGGGAACTAACTGGAACGGGGTTACTTCAATCCAATACACAGTAAACGATAACAACGGCTTAACTTCTAACGTGGCGACTATTACAATCACGGTTAACTCAGTGAATAATGCGCCAGTAGCCGTAGACGATAATGGCAGCACTACAAAAGGTGATGCTGTAACAATCAGCGTTACAACCAATGATTGGGATGTTGATGGAACTATAAATGTGTCGACCGTAAGCCTGTTGCCGGGCGCTGCCTTAGGGGATGGGCTACATTACACCCAGCCTGAAGGCTCATGGGAGGCAAACGCAACAGGCGCGGTCACATTTACTCCAGCACCAAGCTTTATCGGCTCTGCATCAATAAGTTACACAGTTAATGATGATCTTGGAATGGCGTCAAATCCTGCGACAATCACCGTAACGGTTGGTCCTTCACAGGAGATTGTTACCGGTTTGGCGAAGTCTGCTTCAGTACCAGTACTCCAGGCTGATGGCAGCACGAAAGTGAGCTTTACATTCACGGTTGAAAGCTTCAGCGATAACGATATCAATGATATTCAGATTACCGATGACCTTGCGTCTATCATGCCTGCACAAGCTACGTATGAAGTAACCGGAGGATCTGCAACAAACCAGTTGATCTTTAACACGGCATACAACGGTAGCAGCAACATTAACCTGCTTGCAGCAGGAAGCAAGCTTGCTTCTGAAACAACAAGCCAGGTAACACTTGACCTGATCATTCACCCGAACGGAAACCCGAGCGTGGTGTTTAACTCAGCAACAGTAACGGTTAAATCGGACGATGGTACGCTTACATACTCAGATGTGTCTGATAACGGAACTGATCCTGATACAAATGGTAACGGAAATCCGTTGGATTTTGATGAGAACGATCCAACACCGGGTGTGATCCTCGCTAACCCTAAAGTAAATCTGGTTAAAACAATGTTAGGTGCTCAGCTTAGCGACAACTGTACATACGATGTAACATTCAAGATTGAATTGACGAACACAGGTAATGCTGATTTCACGCAGCTTGCACTGATCGACAACCTTGATTTAGGAACAGGTTCACCCGCACACTTTAGTGTAGTAAGTGTGAATTCTACCGACCTGATCGTAAACCCGAACTACAATGGTACAACTGATAAAAACCTGATTGCTTCGGGAAGTCAGCTGCTGATTGGTCAGACTGTGTCACTTGAGTACACCATCAACGTAGTGCCCAACGATTTCTTTGGGCCATACTATAATGTTGTTCGCATGGATCAATTTTGCGATCAACGAACAGCAGATGTTTATACCGGAAGGCTTCTCACCAAACGGTGACGGTGTACACGACAAATTCAAAATCGCCCTGAAATGCGGTATCACAGGTAAGCTTGACATTTTCAACCGCTGGGGCGAGCGTGTGTACCACAGTAGTAATTACAACAATGAATGGGATGGAACTTCGAACTACGGTGCTTTCATGGGCAAATCACTTCCTGAAGGAACATACTTCTATAACCTTGAGCTTAGCACCGGTAACACAATCACCCGTTACCTCACACTTAAAAGATAGTCCTCTAAATACCCAAAACAGTAAAGTACCTTCAAAAAGAAGGTACTTTTTTTATGCTTTTTAAAAGCTGTTATAAGGCTCAACCGGGGCTTAATCTGATAAGACGGTACAGACGATTTGTAGTATCAAAATCTGATCAAAAAACCTTGATTCCAGCTCAAAATTCCAATCGGATTATCTCTAAAACTCATCGGATTGAGAGCCCAACTCATCGAGTATTCCCCGCCAGGGCCGCATTTCACAATACTTTTG
>CAZHQP010000008.1:0-13246 GCA_964534735.1 uncultured Roseivirgaceae bacterium | reverse complement strand
GAAGGAGCAAACAGAAAAATTTAAACCCATGATACAACGAATTACCATTATCACCCTCTTTATCCTGGCAGCGGCAGGCTCGGCCAGGGCGCAGCAGGATCCTTTGTACTCGCAGTATATGTTTAACATGCTTGGCATTAACCCGGCCTATGCTGGAAGCCGCGAAGTGCTAAGCGTATCAGCCATGGCCCGCAGACAGTGGGTTGATATTAAAGGCGCTCCGGTCTCCAAAGTTTTAATGGGAGACTTTTCTGTAAAAGATAAAAAAATCGGATTGGGCGTTCAGCTCTTTAATGATCAGATCGGGATTATGAAAACTACCGGTCTTAGCGGCTCATTTGCATATCGTCTTCGGTTTAAGAGATCAGTGCTCGCCATGGGCTTGCAAGGCGGATTTACCGTGTTCAAGGCAAACTATACAGGCGTTGACCTGGGCGGTGACCCGGATATGGCATTCGCAAATAACGTAAGCGAGTTTAAACCAACCATCGGTGCAGGATTATTCTATAACACCGAGAAATTCTACCTCGGTTTTTCGGCTCCGCATTTATTGCACTACCGCGGAAACTATGGATCATCAGAGAATCAGCAAACCTCTTCGATTTATCAGAATGATCATTGGTTCCTGACTGCCGGATATGTAATCGAGTTTAATCCGGATGTTGCCCTTAAGCCTTCTGTATTGTTGCGTATGGTAACAGGCGCTCCGATAACAGCTGATATCAATGCCAACATCTGGTTTTACAATACTGTTTCTGTGGGGTTATCATACAGAACAAGCGAGATGATGGTTGGTATGTTTGAGTTACAAGTAAATAAGCAACTTAAGTTTGGATACGCATACGACTGGACCATGTCTGCGCTAAACAGTAAAGGCAGTCACGAGCTTATGCTTCGCTACGAATTCGGATTTGAGAAAAAACGTATGGTGTCTCCACGATATTTCTAAACCTCGCAAAAGTAAAGAGCTATGAAAAAGTTAAGTTTATTAATAATCATCTCAATTTCGGCATTTGCGTATCAGGCGAATGGCCAATCACTCAAACTGAAAGTTGCCAATATGGAGTTTGACCGCATGCGTTATGCAGATGCGATTGTTCACTACGAAGAGATCCTTGCAAAGGATGAGAACAACATTGAAGTGAAAATCAAATTAGGAGAGTGTTACCGAAAAGTGAAAGACGCAAAAAACGCACTCCGGATTTACGCCCAGCTAGCACATGAAGAAAAGGTCAATCCAAAATACTTCTGGTATTATGCCCAGGCCCTTGCGCAAAACGGTTACTATATGGAATCAGCTTCATGGTATGAGAAATACAGTCATACGGTAGTGGATGGACACTATGCGCAAGCTTATGCGAATGCATACAAGAACATGGAAACTTTCTTTGAAGATTCTTCTGATTTCCTGTTGCAAGAGTTGCCCTTCATCAATTCACCGCAGTCTGATTTCAGCCCGGTATACCACAAGAATGGCTTTCTGTTCATTTCAAACAGAAAACAGCAAAGTGTGGTGCGTACTACATTTGAGCAGGACCAGTCTTCATTTCTTGATTTCTATTTTGCTTCCGATACCACCCTGATCGAATCATTATTGAACGATCCGATCTTTGAATACAAAAAGAAAAAACAGTACTATAATGGTGAATATACGATTGCAACAAGCAACGACAATGCAATTCCTGCGCAATACGGAAATCTGTATAAGTACGATACCATCCATTATCATTACGATGATGTTAACCTGGTAAGCCGCATGGTCGATGAGGGGGTAAAAACCCGATTCCATGAAGGTCCTTTAACTTATACCCTAACACACGATACGGTTTATTTTACGAGAAGCACTTCTTTTGAAAAAGGTAAAGGTGACAAACGTATGAGCAGACTGGCGTTGTTTACTTCTTTTGTTAAAGATGGTAAATGGCAGGAAGCTCGTGAAATAAGCCTGAATGGCCATGATTTCTCAACCGGTCACCCGGCTATGACGCCTGATAACAAACGCATGTATTTTGCATCTGACAGACCTGGTGGAAAAGGTGGTGTAGATATTTATTATGTTGAATATGATCATGGTTCGTTCTCTGATCCGGTTAACGTGGAAGAAATTAATACTCCTGATAATGAAGTGTTTCCGTACGTAGCTCCGGATGGGAATTTATATTTCTCTTCGGATGGTCATCCCGGCCTGGGAGGACTGGATCTGTTCGTGGTAACAATCGAAGGGAAAAACGTAGGTGAGATCAGAAACCTTGGCAGTCCGTTCAACTCAACATTAGATGACTTTGGTATGGCCTGGAATCCAACTATGACAAAAGGCTTCTTAAGCTCAAATCGTAAGAGAGGCTATGGTGACGATGACATCTACAGCTTTAAAAAACTTTGTTCAAGCGTAATCGCGTATGTATACGATTCAATTTCAGGTCAGCCCCTGGCATCTGTTTTGGTTTCGACTGGAGAATATTCAGGATATACTGATAAAAAGGGCCGTATTGAGTTTTGTTTAAAGCCCGGTGATCACTCTTTCACAGTAGTGAAGGAGAATTATCAGAATAAAGATTCTATCGTGTCATCACGTTCTTACATTGAAATTGCATTGAATCCGCTTGCCTTTGATCTGGCTGGCCGTATTGCAAGTAAAGAAAACAACTCACCAATTGTAGGCGTGAAGGTTATCTTAACCAATACAGACACGCATGAAACTACAGAAGTTGAAACCGACAAGCTGGGTAACTATTATTTTCCGCTTGATATGAGTAGCAATTATACGGTAAGCGTATCGAAAAAGCTTTGCGGTGCAACTTCATTAAATCGTACCACAAAAGGCCTTACACAATCTGAAACGCTGAGAGGGGATATGGATATGCTTTGCAAAGGTGACATCATCAAGGTTGAAAATATCTACTACGATTTGAATAAGTATGCAATCCGTGCAGATGCTGCAAAAGAGCTTGATAAGCTTGTGCTGATCATGAATCAATATCCTGACATGCGGATTGAGCTTCGCTCGCATACCGATAGTCGTTCGTCTGCTGCATTTAACATGAAACTTTCAACAAAGCGTGCAGAGTCTGTATTGGATTACCTTGCTGAGCAAGGAATTGTTCCTTCCAGGATGCGTGCTGCCGGTTTTGGTGAATCGAAGCCGTTAAACCGCTGTGTAGATGGCGTGAAGTGTGGTGAGGAAGAGTTCCAGGTAAACCGCAGAACGGAGTTCAGAATCTTGTCTATTAATGATGAAGAGCGCTCAGCGGAAGACATCGCCTGGGCTCAGCAAATTGCTGAAAATCAAATTCTGAGAGCAGCTTTGGCAGATTCAGTTAAAAAGCAGGAAGAAGCTCAAATTGCTGCTGCACTTAAGCGTCCGGGAAAGGCACATAAGAAGGTGGTTGTTGTTAAACCGATAGAAAAAAAGCCTGACTACGCAATTGAAAGCTATGCGGTGAGAGAAGAAGGTGTTGCCGAGATGTTTGTAAATGCAAAAAACAATCATAAATACCTGGCGCTGCATAAAACAGCACCCTCCGGCACTATGATAAAGATCAAGAATGAAACCAATAACCGGGAGATTTTTGTGCGGGTAGTTGGAAAACTGCCTGAAACGGAAGGAGATACACTGGTCAAGATTTCTAAATCGGCCTATGAAAAACTGGAAGCAATAAGCTCAAGATTTATGGTTGAGGTAACGTATTTCAAATAAGCTAGCCTAAAACATAGCCTGTTTGGCAAGGAGTTGCTTTTACAGCAACTCCTTTTGTTTAACAATATCCCCTAAAAATTTTAAAAAAATAATTGATAGGGATCATCACTTTCGATACATTAGAGTCCCATCCATTACAGATTGATACGCTGTACTGACAGGTTTTTTATTGCCTGTCAGATTATAAGTTAGATTGTATGGATACTAAAATCAGTTGCGTAATTGTTGAAGATGATCTTGTAGCCCAAAAGGTACTGGAAGTTCTTATTCAGAAGACTGCGTTTTTAAGTCTTAAAAAATCATTTGACGATCCTGTTGAAGCATCAGCATACCTTAAAAATGAGCGGGTTGACCTTATTTTTCTGGATATCGAAATGCCTGGAATAAATGGTTTGGAACTTCTCAGTTTAATGGATTACAAACCCTCCGTAATTGTGGTTACAGGCCAACAGCAATATGCTGTCCAGGCGTTTGAACATAATGTGCTCGATTATCTCGTAAAGCCTGTAAACGACTATTCGCGCTTTTTAAAGGCTGCTTTAAAGTCGAAAGAAGCAAAGGAATCGAAAAGGGAAACTATCAGCTCTCCGAAGTCAGAAGCTCCGCCACTTTTTGTAAAAGTCGATTCGTTGCTTCATAACATTAATCTTAATTCGATTCTTTGGATTGAAGCGTATGGCGATTATGTAAAGATTAATACCGATCAAAAAATGCTGATGATTCTTTCTACTCTTAAAGGAATAGAGGGGAAACTTCCCGAAGATCAGTTTATCCGGGTGCACCGATCGTTCATCGTAAACATCAAACGAATTGACAATATCGATCCGTCCAATCTGCAGATTGGGACAAAAATAATCCCGATAAGCTCAACGCACCGTGAAGCATTGATAAACAAAATCAACTTATTGTAACCGTATTTTCTTTGGTTTCTTTAATCGGATATTTCGCGTAAGTCATCGATAATTTTCCGTGTCCGGCATTCTGCTTAATAGCTTTGTACTGTAATTCTTCAGAAACCGACTTTATATGGAAGACCTGAAATCAATATCCAAAAAGAATCAACATGTCTCATCTTTTTCAAAGAAACGAGTAGTTACTTATCCAAATACTGCGCCTGTAAACTTATCAGTTCTGGTGGACGAAGTAATAACAGATTACATTAACCAGCGGCCGGAATTAAAAGCAACTTTTGAAGTTGAGAATAGTATCATTGTTCAGGGCGACCGCCAACTTTTAAAAGCCCTTGTTGAAAAACTGATTCAAAACTCAATAAGTTTAAACCACTCGTCTTCCCATCATTCTATTATTTTCGGCCATGCCAGTGATGACAAGGGAACCTATTTTATTATGAATAATGAGCTGGGATTAAACTCGGATAAGGTCTCTTTTGGTTCTTTTAACTATCTCGATAAGAAGGACCTGGGAGCTGAACTTAAAGACATACAGGCTATCATATCCGCGCACAACGGAAAATTCTGGGGAATCGGTAAGCGCAATGTTGGATCTATATTTTACTTTTCGATAGGAGTGTAGGGGAGTGCTTACATATTCTCTTTCACTTTTTCCTGCAGTTTTGATATATGTTCTCTGCTCTGACGCATAAATTGATCAACCTCGGCCATCAGACGATTCGCTACTTCTTTTTGATTGCCCAGCAGAGTCTTTAATGAATCGAGTGTTTTACTGAAATGAATATCATTAAGAATACTTAATGTTGTCTGCATTTTATGCAGCGATTTGCGGTAAAGCTCATCCGTTTTATTTTCAACTGATTGGCTCAACGCGTTGTTCAGTTCTATTAAATTATCAACCATCCGGAGCGCAAGCATATTGGCAGTCTCACGGTCGCCACCGGAATAAACATCTAAAGAAAATTCGGATTTCGTTAACGTCCCGGGAACAGCCTGCAATGCATATCGAAGAATTTTCTCGTGTAATTCTTTTGGATCAAACGGCTTGGCCACATAATCGGTGATGCCGACTCTGGAGAGCCGCTGAATATCCTCAATCATGGCAGAAGCCGTTAAGGCAAGGACTGGAATCTCTTTAAAATATGTATCATCCATTCCGCGTATCTTCATCGTTGCTTCATAGCCGTCCATTTCAGGCATTTGAAGGTCCATGAGTACGAGGTTAAATGCTTTTTGAATGATTAAGTCAAGCGCTTCTTTGCCATTTTCAGCTGTACTTACCTGAAAGCCCCATTTCTTTAAATAATTAGACGCTACAATCAGGTTCACATCGTTGTCATCCACTAATAAAATAGACAGATCTTTTGTTTTCTCCCAACCTGTAATCGGATATTCTATTGACTCGTCATTTAATTGAGCTTCCTGCAAAGTGAGCGAAAATGAAAATTCAGTTCCCTTGCCCAACTCGCTTACAACTACAATATCACTTCCCATTAACTGAATGAGCCGTTTGGTAATACTGAGTCCGAGACCGCTACCACCGAATTTTCTGGCTGTATCATCGGTTGCCTGCGTAAAGCTCTCAAAGATATATTCCTGTTTATCCGATGCAATACCTATTCCGGTATCACGAACTGAAAATGTTATCGAATAATGATCGTCCGATTGTCCGCTAAAAAGTACTGAAACCGTTACAAAGCCTTTCTCTGTAAACTTGATTGCGTTACTTACGAGGTTGTTAATAATCTGGCTTAACCGGACCGGATCACCTTTAACAATTTCGGGAAGCTTGCTGTCGTATGAAAACATTAAGGGTAATCCCTTGTCAGTAGCCCGGATTCGTAATGTTTGTAGCGAGTTTTCCAGAAGCTGCTGCAAATTAAACGGTATCTGCTCCAGGTGAATTTCATTTGCTTCAATTTTACTGAAATCAAGCACATCATTAATAATTGTAAGGAGATTATCGCCTGAAAACTTCAGCAGTTTCAGATATTGAAGCTGTTCAGGAGATGGTTTGTCTTCGAGCAGAAAGTTGGTGAGTCCAATGATGCCATTAAGCGGAGTGCGGATCTCATGACTCATCATGGAAAGGAATTGCGACTTTGCCAGCGTTGCCTGTTCAGCTTTTTCTTTTGATTCACTTAGTTTTAATTCATTGTCGATGCGCTGAGTTATATCGCGTGCCGAAGTCTGAAATCCGATTACTTTCCCCGAATCATCAAAAAATGGCTCAGCGAATGCTTCCAGCCAGGCTATGCTGCCATCCTTTTTATAAACGCGATACTCCGACCGCATGGATTTTCCATTCAGTAATTTAGCATACGCATTAGCTTTCATCCATTCGCTGTCCTCCTGGAGCATAATATCAAGCGGAGATTTTCCAATCAGTTCTTCCGGAGTGTAGCCCAGAATATTCTTGACAGAAGGAGAGACGTATGTGCGGATGGGTGAGTCTTCCACGTAATTATAAATCGATACAAGGTCCCGTGAATTCGTAGAAATTAATCGATAAAGTTTTTCACTGTTCTCAAGTTTCAGCTGAGTCATTTTTAAATTCGTAACATCCCGGGCAATCACACTAAACCTCGATAAGCTATCATGTTTGTGAAAGATCATGCTCACGCTTTGACCGATCCAAACCGTTTTCCGGTTCGCGGTAACAATGGGAAGCTCATGGTAACTATGTTTCTGCTGCTTTTTACGTTGTTGAAAATAGAACTGGATAACATTCTCTCTGTGGTTCGGATGAATAATCTCCCAAAGAAGTTTTTCGTAAAGAGTTGCCCGGCTAAATCCCGTTATCGTTTCAGTTGTTTGATTAACAAAAATGAATTTACCATTTTCGTCCAGTTCATAGATCATGTTATCCGCACTTTCAATAAGTGTGCGGAATTGATTCTCTTTTATTGAGAGGTCTTCATTCAGACGCTTTACTTCTTCGAGATTTTCGCGGGATTTCTGTTCAGCGTGTTGCAGGGTTTCATTTGTGGTTACGAGCCCTATGTTTTGATCTTTCAGACTTTTGTTTCCGGACCGTAGACTTTTCAATGAGGGTAACAGAATATACATAAATCCGAACCCGATTGCCAGGAAAACACAGGCACCAATTGCATATTGAGCTTTTTTAAATACACTCATTTTGTGGTCAGCATGACTCTGATAGGAGGTGAGTAATTGTTCCGAGAGATCCGAAAGCAGTTGATCATATAAATTTATAATCTTCAGGGCCTCGCTAATTTCAGCTTGACTGGCATTTACTGAAATCGTCCCGGCATGGGTAATTTTTTTTACAACCGGATCGACAGTCAGCAATAATGAATCTGATCGTTTATTGTTGTGCCATGTATTAATAAATGACATAAGCATGTTTTGCTGGAAAGAGATCTCAAGCGAAATGTGCTTAAGCGTCTCAATATCCGACCGTTTGACTTTGCCCTTCAGAAGATCATCCTGAATAAGCAGTGATGTTTTGGTTAACTTTTGAATAAGCATGCCTTGCCTGCCTGCAAGGTGTATCAATCGGGCATCCTCTTCCTGACGTGAAAGCATGTATTGTTCAAACACGATGAGAACTGTAACAATAACGGCAATGCTGAGAATGAAAACAGAGAGTTTGGCGTTTAAACCGCGAATGAAATTTTGCATACGAATCATTCAATAAGGCAACCCTGCACACAAGTTACATAACCAAGTGTGCTAATTGGCCAGTATTTTAGCCTCTATTTAAGCGGAATTAGCGATTTTTTGGCATTTCCATAGGAGTTACTCCTATGAATCGTAATTGAATTAATCAGAACTTCTTTAATTGGATCATGTTTTAGGTTACATCGTGCAGGAATCTGGGTCATGGATGGGTGACTCAGCCTGCACAATGTGCTTCCGGATTTGGTTGGTCTGCCACAAATAATAACTTGCCTGCTGATTGTTCCAGGCGATGACACAATTCTGCAAGATTGCATTTCCAGTATTATTTTCCTTGTTTTTTGATTCATCAGATGCTTACAGCCAACAGGAAGGTAGGCCTGCGGAGCTTCGGTGTGAGCATTTAGTAAATCCATTAGGAATTGATGCAGTGAACCCCAGGCTTTCCTGGAAAATGATCGATGGCCGAGCCGGAGCAAAGCAAACTTCATTTCAAATTTTGGTTAGTAACGACTCCCTTAAATTGAGGGATGGGATAGCCGAAATTTGGGACACAGAATGGATTATCTCTGATGAAGCTCTTGTGACATTTTCCGGACGGACATTGAAACCCTTTACTATCTACTATTGGAAGGTGGAAATTACTGATCATCTCGGTAAAAAATCACAAAGTAATGTAGCTAGGTTTGAGACAGGTATGATGGACATGGCAGGCTGGCAAGGAGCCTGGATCTCTGATGGAACCAATATCGAGACGAAAGCGGCCCCTTATTTCCGATGAGAGTTTACTTCAGATAAAAAAATCAAATCAGCTCGCGCGTACATTGCTGCAGCTGGGCTATATGAATTGTCTATAAACGGAAATCGGGCAGGCGATCACAGACTCGATCCAATGTATACCCGGTTTGATAAAAGAACATTATATGCTACGTATGATGTAACAACTCTTCTTCAATCCGGGAAAAACGCGCTTGGGGTTATGCTGGGCAACGGTTGGTATAACCATCAATCAACTGCTGTGTGGGATTTTCACAATGCTGCCTGGCGCAACCGACCAGCTTTTTGCATGGACTTGCGGATTACCTATGAAGATGGTATTGTTGAAACGATCGCGACAGATAAGAAGTGGAAAACATCTTCGGGCGGGATTGTTTTTAACAGTATTTACACAGGAGAACATTATGATGCCCGCAAGGTGCAGGCAGGATGGAATCAAACCGGCTTTGATGATTCAGCTTGGAAAAATGTAGTCTATCGCCAGGTGCCATCTTCTAATATTGCAGCTCAAGTCGTACATCCGATCAGAGTCGTTGAGCAGGTTACTGTTCAAACACTCAGGAGACTCAATGATACAACCTATGTTTTTGATTTAGGCAGAAATATTTCCGGGGTAACTTCCTTTACCGTCACTGCTGAATGCGGAACTGTTTTTAGGCTTAAGCATGGAGAGCGTTTGTATGCTACCGGACATATCGATATGTCTAACATTGACGAACATTATCGCCCGGCAGGTATATCTGATCCATTTCAAACAGATATTTATACTGCACAAGGCATCGGTAAGGAAACGTTTGAACCCAGATTTAATTATAAAGGCTTCCGGTATATTGAAGTTACCAGCAACAAACCGGTTGAGCTTACAAAAGAAAGCCTGACCGGGTACTTTATGCATAGCGATGTTCCACCGGTGGGTAAAATTCATACATCAAATGAGGTGATGAATAGAATCTGGAGTGCAACAAACAACTCTTACCTCTCAAACTTATTCGGATACCCAACCGATTGTCCGCAACGTGAGAAAAACGGCTGGACTGGTGATGCGCACATTGCTTCGGAAACCGGACTTTATAATTTTGATGGTATTACTGTCTATGAAAAGTGGCTGGCCGATCACCGCGATGAACAGCAGCCCAATGGCGTTCTGCCATCTATCATTCCAACGCATGGCTGGGGCTATGAGTGGGGTAATGGCCCTGACTGGACAAGCACGATTGCTATCATTCCCTGGAATCTATACTTGTTTTATGGCGATACCAAAGCGTTACTTGATTCATATGATAACATTAAACGCTATGTTGATCACATCACGTTGATCAGTCCGACCGGGTTGACAACCTGGGGCCTTGGCGATTGGGTACTGGTTAAGTCAAAAGCTCCGGTTGAACTTACCTCGACCTGTTACTATTATGCTGATGTGGTGATCCTTGCAAAAGCTGCCAAACTTTTTGATAAAAGCGAAGACTATGAACACTATTCAGCGCTGGCTTCCAGGATCAAGCAAGCTTTCAACGAAAAGTACTTTAATGCAGAAACAAATCAGTATGCCGAAGGTCATCAAACCGAAATGAGTGTTCCGCTTTTATGGGGATTGGTTCCGGAAGAAGTGAAGCCAAACGTTGCGGCCAAGTTGGCCAAACAAGTTGAGCGGGATAGTTTCCATTTAGACGTTGGATTGTTAGGTCAGAAGGCAATCCTGAATGCATTGAGCGAAAACGGATATGGCGATGTTGCCTATAAGATCGCTTCGCAGGAAACCTATCCATCGTGGGGTTGGTGGATCAGGAACGGAGCCACAACCTTATATGAGAACTGGAACATCAATGCTACCCGTGATCTGTCCATGAACCATATCATGTTTGGTGAGATAGGAGCGTGGATGTTTAAAGGGATGGGTGGAATTTATCCGGACGAAAACAATCCGGGTTTCAAGAATATTATCCTGAAGCCCAATTTTGTAGTAGACAGCTTTGAAGGTTCGCATGAAGGGCCGTATGGTGTGATTACTTCATCCTGGACGAAAGTAAAAAACAGGATAACGTATAAAGCCGTCATTCCCCCTAACTCATCGGCAATGTTTTTCTTACCTGAGATAAAAGGATTGCGTCCGTACCGTAATAATAAAGAGGTTGCAGAAAAAATGGTTCAGCTTAATGCCGGAAAACATACCTTCGAATGGCGTAAGTAAAATTACTTTACCGAACGCTCAATCTCGCGCAGGTTCTCCATTTTCTTGTTTCGCAGGAAGCCATTGATATCTTCAAAGTGTTCCTTGATTCGCTTGTTGCCAAATTCAAACACTTTGGTAGCCAGGCCATCGAGGAAATCCCGATCATGTGAAACCAGGATTAATGTTCCGTCAAAATCCCTGAGCGCATCTTTCAGGATGTCCTTTGTTTTAATATCCAGGTGGTTGGTAGGCTCATCGAGAATCAGCAGGTTCACTGGCTGAAGCAGTAGTTTGATCATCGCTAAGCGCGTTTTCTCCCCACCGGAAAGAACTTTTACTTTCTTTTCGATTGTATCACCACTAAACATAAATGCACCCAGAATGTCCTTGATCTTTGAACGAATATCGCCAAAGGCGATCTGATCAATTGTTTGAAATACGGTAAGTTCACCATCCAATAACGAAGCCTGGTTCTGTGCGAAGTAGCCGATCTGCGCCCCGTGACCCAATTGAAGCTTACCTTCAAAATCGATCTCGCCCATAATCGCCTTTACGAACGTTGATTTACCTTCACCGTTCTTGCCAACAAACGCAACCTTTTCTCCACGCGCAATGGTTACGGATGCATTTTTAAATACAACATGATCTCCATACTTTTTAGTAAGGTCTTCCGCAATTACCGGGTAATTACCGGAACGCGGAGCGGGAGGAAATTTAAGATTAAGCGCAGAGGTGTCTACTTCATCAACCTGAACAATCTCGATCTTTTCGAGCATTTTCACGCGCGATTGTACTTGTAAGGTCTTAGAATAGGTTCCTTTAAAGCGATCAATGAATCCCTGGATGTCGGCAATCTCTTTTTGCTGATCGTCAAACTGCTTTTGTTGCTGCTCGCGTCTTTCCTTCCGCAGCTCTAAGTAATGTGTATACTTAGCTTTGTAATCGTAAATCCGACCCATTGTTACTTCGATGGTTCGGTTTGTAAGGTTATCGACAAACGTTTTATCGTGACTGATTACAATTACCGCCTTGGCATTGCTGATCAAAAATTCCTCCAGCCACTGAATGGATTCAATATCCATGTGGTTGGTAGGCTCATCTAATAAAATAAGATCAGGTTTTTGAAGAAGGATCTTGGCCAGTTCAATGCGCATTCTCCAGCCTCCACTAAACTCACTCGTAGGGCGCGTGAAATCCGAACGCAAAAAGCCAAGTCCCATTAATGTCTTCTCAACTTCTGCATCGAAGTTGATTTCTTCAATCGAGTAGTATTTTTCACTCAGTTCAGATACCTGCTCGATAATCTTTGAATATTCTTCAGACTCGTAATCGGTTCGCGTTTCAAGCTGTTTGTTCAACTCGTCCATCTGGTTTTTCATGCCCAGTATCTTGCCAAAAGCTTTGGAAGTTTCTTCAAAAACAGTGGCGTTATCTTCCGTTAGCAGATGCTGGGGGAGGTAAGCTATAATGGCATCTTTTGGTGCAGATACTTTGCCGCGCGTAGGTTTGTTTACTCCGGCAATAATCTTCAAAAGGGTAGACTTTCCGGCCCCGTTTTTACCCATCAGAGCTATCCGGTCGTTGTCGTTAATATTAAAAGTGATGTCTTTAAAAAGTGCTGAACCGTTAAATTCAACCGTTACCGCGTCTACTGAGATCATATCCCTGAAAAATAAGGCGCAAAGATACCGTTTTTCAATTTCCCGCAATAATACTGATTCAAAATTGGTATGATAAAAGCGTAGCGAAAAAGTGTAATCAATTCATGTTTCTGAGAAAAATAGTCCCCAGTTCTGATGTACGTATCCCTCTAAAACAGTCATATCACACTGTTAATAATGGCATGAAGTTGTTAGCACGATGTATCAGAAAATAAACCAATACTATGAAAACACGTAACAATTTTTTGAGTATGACTCTTATTGCGGCTGCTGTCGCTTTTGCAGCCTGCGAACCGAAGAACAAACCTGAGGATACGAAAGAAGTAGCCGAAGATCAGAACGAAGCTAAGTTTGACGATACAGAAATTGAAGATGACACCCAATGGGC
>CAZHQP010000007.1:0-27350 GCA_964534735.1 uncultured Roseivirgaceae bacterium | reverse complement strand
ATGCTGAGCTGAATGAGCGTACCCGGGTTTTGTTCCGCGAAAAACTAAAAAATGGTGAACTGGAAGAGCGAAAGATCGACATCAACTTTAAGCCTTCCGGAAATTCCAATGTGGGAATGATTGGTGCGGGCATGATGGATGAAGTGTCGATGATGAACCTGCAGGAAATGATCGGAGGGATGATGCCCAAGAAAGCCAAGAAACGTAAAGTAACCGTAGCAGAAGCACGTGTTCTTTTACTGGAAGAAGAAGCATCGAAGCTGATCGATATGGATGAGGTGAAAGAGCTTGCGATCCGCAAAGCAGAGGATGCGGGGATCATTTTCATTGACGAGATTGATAAGATTGCCTCAGGTTCGCGCAAAGGTGGTGGCGGTCCGGATGTGAGCCGCGAAGGCGTACAACGCGATCTGCTTCCAATTGTAGAAGGCAGCACCGTAAACACCAAGCACGGAATTATTAAAACCGATCATGTACTCTTTATTGCGGCCGGAGCATTTCACATCAGCAAGCCTTCTGATCTGATTCCGGAATTGCAAGGCCGCTTTCCAATCCGGGTGGAGCTGAGCAACTTAACACACGATGACTTTGTAAGAATCCTGAAGGAACCAAAAAGTGCACTTACCAAACAGTACCAGGCCTTATTTGAAGCGGAAGGTGTATCAATAGAATTTACATCTGATGCCATTGATGAAATAGCACAAACTGCCTTCTCTATCAATTCTGAAGTTGAAAACATCGGTGCGCGCAGACTCCATACCGTGATGAGCCGACTGCTGAATGAATTTTTGTTTGACGTTCCGGATAAGATTGGAGCAAATGCAAAAATTTCCATCAATGCCGAGATGGTGAAACAAAAGCTGAACAGCTTAATTAAAAATAAAGACCTGAGCGAATACATTCTTTAATGCTGACACGAGCCGGTCTTTTACTTATTTTTTTGCTTGCAGGCGTTACTGCCTTTTCGCAATACAACCAAACTGCCCGGCAGCGCAGAGACTCTATCCGTGCGAATTACATCGAAGAATTTCCGGATGATTTCTCTGTCTGGCCCATGCTTAAGTATCGCGCATTATCCTTTAGCATTGAGGATAAGCGACAAAAAAAGCCAACGGTAACATTTAACCCTAATAATAATTTTAAAGCGGGAGCAGGTTTTTATTTATTTGATGTAAGCTTCGAGGTCTCATTTTCAGTTCCGATTGCTGTTCGGGATGAAGCGATTTTTGGTAAATCAAAGTCGACTGATCTGCAGATCAATGCACTGACAAAATCAGTAGGGCTTGACTTATACTATCAGAAGTATTCCGGTTTTTATAAAGATGATGAACGCATTAAAATTCCGTCTGGAGTATCGTACCCGTTGCGACCGGATATCAGTACCCGAAACTTTGGTCTTTCGGCTTTTTATGTCTGGAACAACAAAAAGTTTTCCATCCGGTCTTCCTACAACTATGCGGACCGTCAGGTAAAAGGTGCTGGCTCATTCATTTTATACGGAACAATAAATTCATTCAGCCTGGCGGGCGATTCAGCAATTCTGTCAACATCAAATCAAACAGAAATTGGTGAAGGGTCGGATTTTAAACACCTTCGCTATACAACTTTCAGCTTAGCGCCTGGATATTCTTATAATCTTGTGCTGAAGCGGATATATGTTAACGGAACATTTGCCATTGGCCCGGCCCATCATTGGGTATATTATCAACCGGAAACAGGCAGAGGTCATCACGATATTGTATTTAACAGCTCGTACACGCTTCGTCTGGCGGCCGGTTATAGCGGACATCGGTTCTTTACAGGTGCAGGTTTCGTTTTACAATCCCGCGTACTGAAGTTTAAGGATATCAGGTTTGAAAATTCCACCAGTGTGTTCCGATTGGTGGTAGGATATCGTTTTAAGGAAA
This sequence comes from uncultured Roseivirgaceae bacterium, assembly GCA_964534735.1. Taxonomy (GTDB): domain Bacteria; phylum Bacteroidota; class Bacteroidia; order Cytophagales; family Cyclobacteriaceae; genus UBA2336. The sequence continues at coordinate 25,443 of CAZHQP010000007.1, read as the reverse complement.
AGGGTTTTCTGAAGAGGAAGCTTCTTGGCTAGCTATCCCTTTTTGGGATAATCAAAGTAGGTTACCGAACCATTCTTTTTCCCCGCTTCATCCCATGAAGTTATTGCAAGCGAGCACGCAACTACTCCGCTGGTAGGAATGTTATCAATACCGGCATCCGCTATCAGATTGACAAAATCGGTAAGTCCGGGATTATGCCCGAAGATCCAAACACAGTTGTATTTATTATCCAGACTCTGAATAATTCGCAGAATTTCTGCATCCTCGGCATGATACAGATCTTTATCGGTTTTTATTTTATGGAGTGAAAATTCAATCTGTCCTGCAATGATTTTGCAGGTTGTCAGTGCTCGTTCAGCCGGACTGGAGAGTAAAAGATCTGGTATGATTTTACGTTTCGCCAAACGCTTACCCATTTCCGGTGCATCTTTTTCACCCCGCTTGTTGAGCGGGCGATCAAAATCCGACAGGGTTGGATCATCCCAGCTTGATTTTGCGTGCCGTATCACGTAGAGCGTCTTCATCTTCGAATGTAATATGAACCATCAAGAAATACTATATTGCGCCAATGGCTAAGCGAAAGAAGCTTTTCAAACAAGCCCGAAGAAAGATCCGGTATACATTCATCTACGCATTATTGCAGGTGATGATGTTTGTGTCCAGCCTGATGCCGCGCATCTGGTGGCTTAAGCTGTGCGGAGCCTTAGGCCGTTTCTCATCACTTTTTACTTCGCAATCTTTTAAGCGTGCGGTAAAGCATCTTACCATGGTTTACGGAAAAGATAAAAGTGCTCAAGAAATTGAGAGAATGGGCAGAAAAGTTTTTGAAATGCTGGGTAAAAATGCAGGCGATATTATCCGCGGTTTCCGGATCATGAAGCTCCCGCAGTTTGAGAAATTCCGCGTTATAAACGGCATTGAATATGTTGAAGAAGCGTATAAAAAAGGAAAAGGAGTTATTTTCCTTACCGGGCATTTAGGATCTTTTGAGTTCACGGCAACTGAGCTTTCGTTCAGGGGATACAAACCGCTTATCGTAGGCACACGCATGAAGGATGAAAAGCTGAATGAGTTGCTCGCACAACAACGGAATAAGCTTGGGGCTACTGCTGTGGAGCGTGGTAAGGATACAGTAAAGCTCGTCAAGAATTTGAAATCAGGCGGAACGATGATCATTCTGATAGATCAGGATACAAAAGTAAAGAGCCGGTTCGTTAATTTTTTAGGTTATCCCTGCGCAACGCCAATTGGTGCAACTATTATGGCCATGAAAACCGGTGCAGCTGTCGTTCCGATTTTCACCCATTTGCGTGAAGACTACAAGCTGGAGATCAATTGCTATCCGGAAATTGAAATGACGATCACGGGTGATGAAGAAACAGACCTTGTAGTGAATACACAAAAGCTAAGCGATGCAACCGAAAGAGAAATCCGAAAATACCCCGAACAATGGGTGTGGATGCACGAGCGCTGGAAGACCAGGCCTGGTCAGGAGATTGTTTAATCTTACTTCTTAAAAATAAAATACACAGCCAGTACCAGAAAGGCAAAGCCGATCAGATGGTTTAATCTGAACGTTTCGTTCTTGAAGAAGATCAGTGAGAAGATCACAAACACGACAAGCGTCACTACTTCCTGGATTACCTTTAACTGAACGAGTGAAAAAGGCCCGCCATACTCCTGGAAGCCAATCCTGTTAGCGGGTACCTGTAATGCATATTCAAACAAGGCGATGCCCCAGCTGATAAATATAATGGCAACAAGTCCGAGGTTTTGGCTCCAGCTCATTTCCTTGAACTTCAGATGGCCATACCACGCAAACGTCATGAAGGTGTTGGAGAGAACAAGGAGTATAATGGTAGTGAATGCTTTCATACCGCTAAGGTAAGTGATTGATCAAATCACCGCTATGCTTACTCCGGTTTTTCGCGCTGTTCGAATTTCACAACTTTGTTGCTTACAGCTGGAATAGATTGTAAGTATGCATAAAGCGCCTTCAAATCCGTTTCTTCCATGTGGGTGTAGGATGTCCAGGGCATTACGGTTTTAAACTCGCCTGGTCCAACTTCATAGGGTACAAACGTTGAATCGCTGTAAAGCTTGAAGCGTGCGATAAATTCTTTCTCAGTCCATGCGCCAATGCCTGTTTGTTTGTCAGGAGTGATGTTCGATGACCGCACAACGGTTCCGTCAGGCAGATTAAACTCAAACCCGCCTGCCGCAAACTTGTCTGCAATACGTTCGCCTTTATCCATGGGTGTATGGCAATCGGTACAGCTTGAAGCTGTGAAAATATATTTACCGTAGGGAATCAATTCCTGCTGTGAAGGCCTTGAAGCGAAGCTGGCCTCTTTCGGCATGGTATTGATCAGGATGCTGACCGGGAAAGCCGCTTCTGATTTTGGAATTGTATTCTCAATCGGCTTTAGCGTTCGGATATAAGCAACGATGGAATAGATGTCTTCTTTATCAAGCTGAGCGAAGTTCGGATATGGCATGATCGGGAATAACGCATGACCGTCTTTCGACACACCAGTAGTTATGGCTCGAACCAGTTCACCATCCGTCCAGTTCCCAATGCCTGCCGGAGTAATATTTGGCGCATAGAAATCCCCCGGAAATCCGAGATCTTTTCCAAAAAGCTCACCGCCTTTCCCCTCGGTTCCCGGAATAATCGGAGCAGCAAATTTTGAATAATCACGGGTTGAGTGACAATCGATACACATCGAAACACCATTTGCCAGGTATTTTCCACGCGCAATTCGTTCTTGTGTATAATCAATTTTAATATCTTCGGCTGCCGCGATATTAGGCAATGCAGTTTTTACATAGCCGATCAGTCCGGTAATGGCAACCACAATAACAGCAACGATAATCAGAATAACTTTGAAAATTTTTTTCATGGGGGTAGAGGTTGTATCTAAAGATATTGAAGAACGATCTGCTCCTGACAGATGTTACAATGAAATCGTAGTTTAAAATGGTTATAAACAGCAAACGATTTCGGGGAATGGTAAAAAGTTATCCATTATCAGTTAATTGTGATTTAACACCATTAACTGATAACTATTAGCGAATAACTTTTAACAAAATCTACTTAACCAGTTTCTTATACTTGATCCGATGCGGCTGATCATCGCCAATCCGTTTGCGTCTGTTCTCTTCGTACTCACTGAATCCTCCCTCAAACCAAACTACCTGTGAATCACCTTCGAACGCAAGAATGTGTGTACATACACGGTCCAGGAACCAGCGATCGTGAGAGATGATTACCGCACAGCCGGCAAAGTTTTCAAGGCCTTCTTCGAGAGCACGCAATGTGTTTACATCCAGGTCGTTGGTAGGCTCATCTAATAATAACAAGTTACCGCCTTGTTTCAGTGCAATCGCGAGGTGAGCACGATTGCGCATCCCGCCCGAAAGCTCTTTCACTTTTTTCTGCTGATCGTTCCCGCTGAAATTGAATTTGCTTACATAAGCGCGCGAGTTCATTTCTTTTCCGCCAATCATCATCAGCTCATTACCTCCGGTGATCGCTTGCCAAACAGTATCTTCGGGCTTTAAATCATCATGCTCCTGATCTACGTACGCGATTTGTACCGTCTCACCTACGGAGAATGTGCCGGCATCCGGTTTTTCCTTTCCGGTGATCATTTTGAATAGGGTGGTCTTACCCGCACCGTTTGGTCCGATGATTCCCACTATGCCTGCAGGTGGTAAATTGAACGTGAGGTTCTCGTATAACAGCTTATCGCCATAGCCTTTTGCTACCCCGTTTACCTCGATCACTTTATTTCCGAGGCGAGGTCCGGGCGGAATGTAGAGCTCCAGCTTCTCTTCTTTTTCCCTGCCTTCCTGGCCTAATAGTTTTTCGTACGCACTTAATCTGGCCTTTCCTTTTGCCTGTCTTCCTTTCGGATTCATACGCACCCATTCAAGCTCACGCTCCAATGCTTTTTGTCGTTTTGATTCGGTCTTCTCTTCCTGAATCAAACGTTTTTGTTTTTGATCAAGCCACGAAGAATAATTTCCCTTCCACGGAATACCTTCACCGCGGTCAAGCTCAAGGATCCAGCCGGCCACATTATCAAGGAAGTAACGATCGTGAGTTACAGCGATAACAGTACCTTTGTATTGCTTTAAATGCTGCTCTAACCAGTATACAGATTCTGCATCCAGGTGATTGGTAGGCTCATCCAATAATAAAACGTCTGGCTCCTGTAAAAGAAGTCTGCACAAGGCAACTCTTCTTTTTTCACCACCCGATAAATGCTCAACTTTTGCATCCGATGGCGGACAGCGCAAAGCGTCCATCGCGCGTTCAAGCTTGCTGTCAAGCTCCCATGCATTCGCGGCATCCAGCTTTTCCTGGATCTCACCCTGCTTGGCGATCAATTTGTCCATCGCATCCGGTGTTAATTCCGGATCGGCAAACTTTTCGTTGATCGCTTCAAATTCTTTTAAAAGCTTCACCACATCGGCTACGCCTTCTTCCACAATTTCTTTCACCGTTTTATTTTTGTCGAGTTGGGGCTCCTGTTCCAGAAGGCCCACGGAAAAACTGAGGTCCGATACTACCTCGCCCTGAAACTCCTTGTCGATGCCTGCAATGATGCGCAGAAGGGAAGACTTACCCGAGCCGTTTAGACCGAGCACCCCGATCTTGGCTCCGTAAAAGAAAGACAGATAGATATTTTTTAAAACTTGCTTGCTTGGCGGATAGATCTTACTGACCCCCGTCATGGAGAAAATTATTTTTTCGTCAGCCATGGGCGATTGTTGGAATAAGCGGCAAATATGAGGTTTTTAAGCGATAGTCCATAGCTATAAATACCTGCTATTCAGGTTACTTTTTGGCTGTTTTTGCAATGGACGGGCTAACCAAGTCTTTGGCGACCGCGGGTATTGACTATGAGCTATTTAATTCTATTTTTGCGGGAAATTATATAAGGGAGATCATAACTATGTATTGGACACTCGAACTTGCCTCTTATCTGGAAGACGCGCCCTGGCCGGCTACTAAAGACGAATTAATCGATTATTCAATCCGTTCCGGAGCTCCATTGGAAGTGGTTGAAAACCTGCAGGAGCTTGAAGATGACGGTCAGCCGTATGAGAGCATCGAGGAGATCTGGCCGGATTACCCGACCAAGGAGGACTTCTTCTTTAATGAGGACGAATATTAGAAATTCCGCATTCGGAATTTCGAAGTACAAATGATATGGAGCCGGTGTTATGCCGGCTTTTTCTATTTGCGGGAATCCAGCAAAGCTTTTGCAACAATCAGATCTTCCGGGGTGGTAATCTTGATGTTCTCATAACTGCCCTCGAATAGCGAGATCACCTGACCTGTACGCTCAACAACACTTGCATCGTCTGTAAGGCTGGGATCATCTTTTATCTGATACGCTTTTTTAAGCAATGCAGCATCAAAAGTTTGCGGAGTTTGAATAAGTCTGAATTTTGATCGGTCAACTGCTTTGGTGTTATCCTGATCCGTCATGCGGATTGATTCTTTTAACCGTACTGCAGCAACAGCAGTTTTGTGCACAGCGGCCAGTCTGTAAGACGCGCCAATGATATCTTCGCTTACCAGGGGACGAACACCATCGTGAATTGCAACCAATCCGTTTCCTTCAATTTTATCAAGGCCGTTTTTAACGGATTGAAAGCGCGTGTCACCGCCCTTCTGAAGCGTAAGCTTGGCTGTAAAATTGTGTTTTGCGCAAAGCGATTGCCACGTTTCCAAGTCGTCTTCCGGCAGCACCAGGATGATGATGATATTTTGCGAATACCGGCAGAACGCATTGATTGTATGCATGAGTATCGGCAATCCGTTCAATTCCAGGAATTGCTTGGGTAATGTGCTTTTAATGCGGGTTCCTTTTCCGCCAGCTACAATAATGGCATATTCCTGCGATTGCATATTTTTACGAAAATACAATTTCTATGATCAGGTTCATTGTGCTGGCATTTAATGTTGCTGCAATCGCTTTTCTGATCTACAGCTTGCTGGAAGTGATCCGCCAACCATTGCCAAAACAAAAAAAAGCCGTGATTGTCACGGCCGGTATTATTTTATTGATTCTTCCTTTTGCTTCTCTTGTCCGGATCATTCCGCCCTCTCTGCTTTACTTTCTGATTTATCCTGTTGCTGTTTCGCTGTTTGTGTACCTGATCAGATTGAAATAATTGCCGGAACAAATGCCGAGAATCCTAGATGATCAGCATCGCATCGCCATACGTCAGGAACTTGTATTTTTCCTTCTTGGCAACTTTATACGCTTCCATTACCAGGTCAAATCCGCCAAAGGCAGCGGCCATCATTAATAAGGTTGATTCAGGCATATGAAAGTTTGTTACCATTGCATTACAGATCTTGAAATCGTAAGGCGGAAAAATGAACTTATCTGTCCAGCCGTCTTTTACCTTCAATCTGTTTCCGGCTGACACCGAAGATTCAAGTGCACGCATTGAGGTAGTTCCGATTGCGCATACCCGGTTCTTGTTATCAAGCGCTTTATTCACCTTCTCCACTACCTCCGGGCCAACGATAAAATTCTCCGAGTCCATTTTGTGCTTGGTCAGATCTTCAACGTCAACCTGGCGGAATGTTCCCAAGCCAATATGCAGTGTTACAAAGCCCATGTCTACCCCTTTAATCTGAAGACGTTTTACAAGTTGCCTGGTAAAGTGTAGTCCGGCAGTAGGTGCGGATACAGCGCCTTTATTTTTTGCGAAGATCGTCTGGAAGCGATCTTTATCTTCCGGTTCGATTTTTCTCTTAATATATTTTGGAAGCGGAGTTTCACCCAGCGTTTCAATTACTTTGTTAAATGCATCTGCATCTCCGTCAAACAGGAAACGGATTGTTCTTCCGCGCGATGTTGTATTATCAATTACTTCCGCTACTAAATCACCATTGCCAAAATACAGTTTGTTGCCGACACGGATTTTTCTTGCCGGATCCACCAGAACATCCCACAAATGCATTTCGGCATTCAGCTCGCGCAACAGGAAAACTTCAATTTTAGCACCCGTTTTTTCCTTACGTCCATAGAGGCGTGCCGGGAACACCATGGTATCGTTACCGACCATGATATCGCCTTCACCGAAGTAATTCACGATATCCTTAAAAACTTTATGCTCAATTTTACCTGAGTCCTTGTGCAGCACCATCAAACGTGATTCATCCCGGTTTTCAGCAGGGCGAAGAGCGATCAGGTTGTTAGGAATTTCGAACTTAAATTCGGATAGCTTCATGTGTTAGTTGTTTGTTAGCGGCTGCTTACGGGCGACCGGATCCGTTTTTTGAAAGCAAAGTATGCCCAATGAAGGGTAATTTTTTTTAAGGGTGCAAAAATAAGGCAATAGTTGGGATTTGCGAACGGAGAGACGCTATTTTACCACCTGTAACAAATAAGGGCGGTTTTAAGTCTAAATTCCGTAATTATTGCACATCCGGGCCGACTAACCCTGATGTCAATATGCCCGTTTAATCCCTCTGAATGAATACACTACGACAGGTTTTTGAGAGTTTCCGCTTTGCGGCTAAGGCGCTCCGGTCAAATTTGCTGCGGACGATTTTGTCTCTTTTAGGGGTTACAGTCGGTATTTTTGCCATTATTTCAGTGCTCACGCTGGTCGACTCGCTTGAAAAGAATATTAAAGACAGCCTGAATTTCCTGGGAACAGGTGTAATCTATGTCGAAAAGTGGCCTTTTATTGCTGACAATAATGGCGAGTATAAATGGTGGGATTTCTGGCGCAGGCCGAACGCATCGAACAATGAATACAAGTTTTTACAAGCCAATCTCAAGCATCAGAATGGCATAGCAATTTTTGCCGGTCGCGGAAACCAGTTGATCAAACGCAACAGCAACAGCATCGGGCAGGTGCGGTTGGTTGGCGGAAGCGAAGGGTATAATAACATCTTTGAAGTTAATATTGATAAGGGCAGGTATTTTACCGGGGAAGAACTGGAAGGCGGGAGAAGTGTGGCGATCATTGGTGACGAGGTGGCTAAAGCATTGTTCCCGAATGACGAGAATGCGATCGGGCAAACAATCCGGGTAAAGAATCTCAAGTATATGGTGATTGGAGTGATCAAACGTGAAGGTCAGAGCTTTATGGGAACCCCGAGCAACGACTTTGCGACCATCATTCCCTACAATAATTTCAGAAGGCTTTATCAAACCGGCACCGGCTCATGGAATGAAACAACTTCGCGTATTGGTATAAAAGGATTTGATTCAGATATCGGACTGGTAGAATTGGAAAATGAAGTACGCGGTTTGCTTCGCTCGAAGCGCGGCCTGAGACCAACCGATAAGGATAACTTTGCCATGAACCGCCCCGAGGCGATTGCTAACCTGATCAGCGGAGTGTTTGATATTGTCGGGTTTGCCGGTTGGGTGATCGGAGGGTTTTCAATTCTGGTAGGCGGATTCGGTATTGCCAACATTATGTTTGTGTCAGTAAAAGAGCGCACGAGTATTATTGGTCTTCAGAAATCATTAGGCGCAAAAAATTATTTCATTCTTTTTCAGTTTTTGTTCGAAGCAATCTTCCTGAGTTTGATTGGTGGCTTCTGGGGATTAACATGGGTGTATCTGATCACGCTTATTCCGATGGGCGACCTGGTGGTTACCCTTACGCTGAAGAACATTGTACTCGGACTTACGGTATCAACTGTGATTGGACTGGTGGCTGGAATTATTCCGGCAGCCGTTGCCGCTAGGCTTGATCCGGTAGCTGCGATCCGGGCGAACTAATCAGTCTACGTGCTAACGGTTAACAGTCGCGCATGGACTGATTAATAATAAAAAAGCACCGGATTTATCCGATGCTTTTAACTACATATTATTTGCCTAACCCTAAAATCCTGTCGTCATGCTGAGGCTTTGCCGAAGCATCCCCAATTCAGTACTCCATGTGGAGATTCTTCGCTTCGCTCAGAATGACGTGGACACTAAACTTTCTCTTTTACTTTCTCAACCTTCTCTGCTTTCTTTTCCTCTACCGGTTCAAGTCCAGCCTTATTCGCATCAAGACTGTCCTTGATTCTTTTTTCCAGCTCTTCCATCAGTTCCGGAGTATCTTCGATCAATTGTTTCACTGCATCACGGCCCTGACCAAGTTTGTTACCGCTGTATGAGAACCAGGAGCCTGATTTCTGGATCACGTTCAGCTCAACACCCAAGTCAACAATCTCACCTGATTTAGAGATACCGCGTCCGTACATGATGTCGAACTCAACGATCTTAAACGGAGGCGCCACTTTGTTCTTCACCACTTTAACCTTCACGCGGTTACCAGTAATATTATCTGCATCTTCCTTGATCTGACCAATTCTTCTGATATCCAGACGAACCGATGCATAAAACTTTAATGCATTACCACCGGTAGTTGTTTCCGGGTTACCGAACATCACCCCGATCTTCTCACGAAGCTGGTTGATGAAGATACAGGAACAGCCTGTTTTGCTGATCGTACCGGTAAGCTTCCGCAACGCCTGCGACATCAAACGTGCATGCAAGCCCATTTTACTGTCACCCATTTCGCCTTCCAGTTCGCTTTTCGGAACAAGTGCCGCTACCGAGTCGATTACGATAATGTCAATTGCGCCTGAACGAATCAGGTGATCGGCAATCTCTAACGCCTGCTCACCATTGTCTGGCTGAGAGATTAATAAGTTTTCGCAATCAATGCCAAGCTTTTCTGCGTACGCTCTGTCGAACGCGTGTTCCGCGTCAATAAATGCCGCCATTCCGCCTCTGCGTTGCGCTTCAGCAATCATGTGCAGCGTGAGCGTTGTTTTACCAGACGATTCCGGACCGTAGATCTCGGTTATTCTTCCGCGCGGGATCCCGCCAATGCCAAGGGCAATGTCGAGGCCGACTGAACCGGTTGAGATCGATGGAATATCCACCACCTTCTCATCGCTCAGTTTCATTACAGTTCCCTTACCGTAGGTTTTTTCCAGTTTGTCGATTGTTAACTGGAGGGCTTTGATCTTTTCTTTTGCGTCACTCATATAGCTGTTGTCGTAGTTACTGTGTTAAATGATGGATCAAAATACGGCAATGCAAAGCGTAATAAAAAGCCTTCGAAAATTTCGTGACACCAATTGTCAGTGTTGTTGTGGGCATGCTTTCAGTGCCTATATTGCGTCCTTTCGTATGAAAATCGCATTATTTTTTCTGTTTTTACTAGCCTCTATAAGCGCTTTTGGGCAATTGGATAACCGTGCCTTTGAGCAGCGCATGACTGTTGAACCTGCCGACTCAAATAAGTTTTTCCTGGGCATTAACATGCTGGGGTTTGCCAAAGACAATGAGTTCTTTGACACAACCGTGGAGGGCTACACACTATTCGGCTACCAGCTCAATCCGTATTTGTCGTACAACATTTCAAAAAATGTAAGGCTTGATGCAGGCGTCTATGTTCAGAAAGATTTTGGCAATGATGAATACTCAGATATAAAACCAACGCTTTCATTAAGGATCCGTAATAACAACTTCAATTTTATTTTTGGAACACTCGAAGGCAGCATTCACCACCGGCTGATCGAACCGTTATATGATTTTGAGCGTACACTCAACAACCGACTTGAGAATGGAGCACAGGTAACCTGGATAAAAGACAACGATCTTTTTTTAGATGCCTGGATCGACTGGCAGAAAATGATTTATGCGAACAGCACCGATCCTGAACGCTTTACAGCCGGAGTTTCATTTAATAAAACATTATTCAGGTTCGGTAACATGCATATTGATCTGCCGGTGCAGCTTGTTGCTTCTCATCAGGGCGGACAAATCGATACGGTAGACAATGAAGTGATCACTCGTTTCAACATGGCCGGAGGATTAACACTTGAAGCAACAAACACTGGATTTATTAACGGCTGGGGTGTGAAGGCGTATGCAACCAGCTTTAATACCAATGCGACCATTCCAACCTTTAATCAGGATGGTGTTGGATTCTATATTAACCCGTATGTCAAAACAAAAATCGGACTTACAGTGATGGGCAGCTATTGGTATGGTGAACGGTTCCTGAGCATCCAGGGCAGCCCGTTGTTTCCGTCTGTGAACGATCAATATCCTACACGCGTGGATAAAGTGCGCGAGCTGATCATGCTCCGGTTTTTATATGACTTAAAAGTTGCTGAGGGTCTCACACTAACGGCCCGGGCCGAACCGTTTTATGATACATATGCCGATGAGATTGAATACTCATTTGGCTTGTACCTCAGCTTTTCAGAACGTTTTTTTATCCTGAATGCAAAAAAGAACCGGTAAGATCATCAAGCGTTTACTGCTGGCGCTGCTTGCAGTGCTCATCATTCTCGTGATTGTTTACTGGGAGCTTGTGGTTTATGGAATCCGCCAGGGAAAAGGTCAGCTGAACATTGTATGGAATGCGCGACCCGTGGAAGAGGTGATGCAGGACCCAAATTTTCCGGATTCTTTAAAGTCTAAGCTAACGTTAATTGCGCAGGTAAGGAAGTATGCCATCGACTCACTCGGGTTGAAAGACACCAAGAATTACAAAACTCTTTACGATCAGAGAGGCGAGGAGCTGATGTGGGTAGTTACAGCCTGCGATCCGTTTGCGTTCAAAGCAAAGGAGTGGGATTTTCCGATTGTTGGATCAGTTCCATATAAAGGGTTCTTCTCGAAAGAGCGCGCTATTGCGTTGCGCGATGAGCTTGATAAGGAAGGGTGGGATACCAGCGTCCGTAACCCGGGCGGCTGGTCAACACTGGGTTGGTTTACCGATCCGATCTTAAGCAAAATGCTGGAGCGCAGCGAAGGCGATCTCGCTAACCTGATCATTCATGAAATGGTTCATGCTACGATCTTTGTAAAAGACAGTATCGATTTTAATGAGAACCTGGCTACGTTTATCGGTGACCGAGGAGCAGAACAGTTTTTAATCGCTACACATGGCAGAGATTCAAAAGAGTATCTGACCTACATTGGTGAGGATGCTGACTTTACAAAATACAGTGAGCATATGCTGCGCGGTACGGAAATGCTAGATAGTCTTTACAAAACGATGAAAGGCACCGATCCGGTTGATCAGAAAACTGCGCTGAAAAAATCTGCCATTCAGAAGATTATTTTTTCGCTTGATACGCTCTCCTTATCGATCAATAAAAAGCCTTCTGCGCGATTCAGTGAGCATCTGCCGAATAACACCTATTTTATTAACATGACCCGGTACCAGTCCAAGCAGGATACTTTTTGGAACGATCTGAATGTAAGCTTTGACGGAGATGTGAAAGCTTACATTCATTATCTTAAAGAGAAATATCCTTTTCTATAGTCTTTACACTGATGTCTTGCTGAGCGGAGCCTGCCTTCCGCTGGCAGGTCGAAGCACAAATTATTACTACTCATTCCGAAGCGACTTAACCGGATTCATGCCGGCAGCGCGGATTGATTCAAAGCTGACTGTTATTAAGGCAACTGCGAGGGCCGCCAACGCAGCTCCCATAAAAATCCAGGCATCCACCGATACCCGGTAAACAAACCCCGACAGCCATTTATCCATTGCGTACCAGGCAAGCGGAATAGAAATAATCACAGCAACCAGCACCAGTCTGACAAACTCGGTTGACATTAATCCTGTGATCTGACTCACGCTCGCACCCAATACTTTACGAATCCCGATTTCTTTAAACCTGCGTTCTGTCATAAAGGTGGATAATCCATACAATCCTAAACAGGAGATCAGCATGGCGATCGCTGTAAACGAATTCACAATTTGCGAAACCTGATGATCAGCTAAATATTGCTTTTGAATATTTTCATCCAGGAATGAGTATTCAAACGGTACACCTTCAACCGTGCTCTTCCAGATTTTTTCAATTTTTGCAACGGACTGTTTGAAATTGTCGGGCTTAACGCTTACCACCATGAAGTTGTAATGATTGGCATCCGGAGCAATCGCAAAGATAATTGGACTTATGGCTTCTTTCAGTGAGCTTTGATTGTAGTCTTCCATTACTCCGATTACTTCAATATCAAAATGCTGTCCCTGCCCATCATACGATAGTTTTTTTCCAACGATTGCTTCGGGTTCCAGGTCATATTTTTTAGCGCCAGTGCGGTTAATAATTACTTTCGTGAGACTTTCATTTGCGCGGTTTTCATTAAATGTCCGGCCGGCAATAAGCTTCATTTCCATTTGCTGCATGTAACCGAAGTCAACATAATTTTGCTGAATGTTAACTGCGTCTTCTATTGTACTGCCTTCTATGTACAAACGGGCGTCACTGTAGATTATTGAGCCCGGTACATAGTTGGCTGCAGATATGGCAACGATTGAGGCATCCTGCTGCAGTGTATTTCTGAGCACCTCGTATTTCGCAGCTGTATCATCTGTATGTAGCGGGAGAACAATCTTTGCATCGGCATTAAAGCCAAGATCCTTTTCCTGCATATAGTTCAATTGCTTGCTGATGATAAGCACTCCGCAGACAAGCGTGATCGCGATCATAAATTGAAAAACAACCAGGCTTCTGCGCAACCAACCGGAGCTGCTGGTCATTGTAAATTTTCCTTTCAATACCTGTGCCGGCTGAAACGAAGAAATATAAAATGCAGGATAACTGCCGGCAATAAAACCGGTGATAAGTGTGAGCGCGGTTAATGCGCCAAAGAAATAGACTGCATTAATTGAATCCAGTGTGATGGCCTTTCCGGTAAGTGAATTAAATAAGGGAAGGGCTAACTGAACCAGGATTCCGCTAACAACCGCAGCGATCAGCACAATGATCAGAGCTTCACTCAGTATTTGTCGGATGAGTAAGCTTCTGAATGCCCCCATTACTTTCCGGATTCCGATTTCAGCTGCACGCTTGGTTGCCCGTGCTGTTGAAAGGTTAATGAAGTTAATACTTGCAATGAGGAGAATGAATCCTGCGATAGAACCAATTACATATAACGATGTAATCCGCGGTGATTGACCAACATCCGACCGGAGATAAATATCTTTTACCGGTTCAAGCATCAACGATTTCTTTCGGTTTGTGGCAATCAGCTCTTCTGCAGCAAACTTTTGTAATACTTTATTGATTTTATCCTCAACTTCTTTTTTATTATGACCCTCAGCTAAGCGCACAAAAGTGGGCATGAAGTTCTGGCCTACCCATGCATTCGCTACGCGATCAGAATTGATATAGTCTGCCATCCCGCCTGAACTATTCATGGAAATGATAAAGTTTACGGGCAGAAATGTTTTGGTATTGCTTTTGATCACCCCGGTTACGGTGAAGTCTCCGGTTCCTACACCCTGAATATCGATCACCTGATTAAGTGCAGATTCGTTGCCAAACAATCGTGTAGCCAGTACATCTGTGATTACGACAGCGTGTGCATCGGCTAATGCATCCTTTGCATTCCCCTCGAGGAATTCGTATGTGAGAATATTAAAAAAGGTTGAATCGGCAATTGCACCTTGGCTTTCGTAAAAAAGCTTGTCTTTGTATTTGATCAGATTTTGTGATGCTCCGGGTTGTATAACAATACGGGCTGCAAACTCCACTTCCGGAACTTCGGCTTGCAGGGCATGCGCAACAGGCGGAGAAACAGTTCGCATGGCGTGTTCACGATCATTTTCGAAAATGGTATTCACCCGATACAGATCGTTTAAGCGGGCATGATGCTGATCGTAGCTCATGTCATCATGAATGTATAAAGTCAGCAACAGGCAACATGCAACTCCAAGGGACAAGCCGAGGATGTTGATGGCTGAATAAACTTTGCTGCGGAGGATGTTGCGCCAGGCGATCGTGATATAGCTTTTAAGCATGAACTGAGAGATTATTTTATGCGGGTCTATTCGAAATTAGTGCCAGAATGAATATGCCGAAACGGTTCTGTAATCTAATTAATCAGGTACCAGAGTAGGTCGCAAACGAACGAAGTTGTTCGGGCATGGGACGGACGCATTCGATTGCATTTTAGCTTTTGTGAAGGCAACATGACGGAAACAGGCCCGGATTAAGGAATTGTTAAGATGTTAACACGGGATTCCTAAACCCTTCCTTTTGACTACCTTTGTACCAAACAAAAGGAACCTATGGCAAACAAGCCCGTTCACAAAGTGCTTGTTGTGGATGATGAAGAACCGATTCAGGAACTTCTCAAATACAATCTCGAGAAAACAGGGTATGATGTAAAAACAGCCAGCGATGGTTTTAAAGCGGTGGATATCGCCAAGAAATTTCATCCCGACCTGGTGCTGCTTGATATCATGATGCCCAAAATGGATGGTGTGGAAACGTGCCGCTTGCTTCGCGAAATCCCGGAATTGCAAAAGACATTTATCGTGTTTCTAACCGCGCGTTCGGAAGAATATTCAGAAGTTGCTGCTTTTGATGTAGGTGCGGATGATTATATTAACAAGCCAATCAAGCCACGTGCCCTGATGAGCCGCATCAGTGCATTGTTCAGAAGAGATACCAAGAAAACCAGTCCGTCAAGTTCGATTACGATGGGCGATTTAACGATCGACCGTACGAGCTATACGATCAAGATCGGAACGCGTGAAATCAACCTGCCGAAGAAAGAATTTGAGCTGTTGTATTTCCTGGCACAAAACCCGAACAAAGTATTCAGTCGCGAAGATCTGCTGCAAAACATCTGGGGCTCGGACGTTTACGTATTGGCCAGAACCGTTGACGTACACATTCGAAAAGTCCGCGAGAAAATTGGCGAAGACTATATCACAACGGTAAAAGGAGTGGGATATAAGTTTGCCCTTAACTAATTACGAATCACGAGTGTGGAATTTCGAATAACCTTTATGAAATTCGCCATTCGAAATTCAAAATTCGTAATTTAAGAGAATGATCTACAGCTCACGGGTACTCGCGCTTATTCTTGCCCTGTGCATCTCGCTCATTACTACGTTATTTCTTACGCTGTTTGAAACGGTTGGCACAACTGTATTGATTGTTACGTTTGTCATCTGTTTCTCGGTATCGTATATTTTAGCGTTTGCTATTCTTGAACTGCTCATTTTCCGGGAGATCAACAAGATTTACACGCTCATGGCCAAGCTGAAGAAGAAAGAGCTGCATGGCCTCGGCAAACAAAAAACCAATACGTTGAATCCGCTTGAAAAAATTAACGAAGAGATTTTCTCCTTCGCAGAGCTGAAGCAAAAGGAAATTGACGAGCTGCGCAAGCTTGAGGCGTTTCGTAAAGAATTCATTGCTGATATCTCGCATGAATTGAAAACCCCGATCTTTGCTGCACAGGGATTTGTCCATACATTATTGGACGGAGCTGTAAACGATAAAGCAGTTCGTGGAAAATTTTTAAAAAAAGCAGCACGAAGCCTGGACGGACTTGATGCACTTGTTCAGGATCTGCTTACCCTTTCGCACATTGAGACACGCCAAATCAAAATGCATTTTGAAACAGTTGATCTCTATGAGCTCACGCAGGAAGTATTTGAACAACTGGAAGATAAAGCTGAAGAACGCAAAATTACCCTTACACTTCATGGCTCAAAGAATAAAGCGCTTGTGCAGGCCGACTGGCAGCGGATTACCCAGGTGATGACAAACCTCATCAGCAATGCAATCAAGCATTCGTTTGAGGGCGGTGAGGTTTCTGTAGCCTTTGATATAGGCAAAAAGAACGTGACCACCCATGTGAAAGATCATGGCGAAGGAATTGCGGAAGAACATCTTACCCGTATTTTTGAACGTTTCTACCGGGTTGATAAAAGTCGTAGCCGCGAGAAAGGTGGTACCGGTTTGGGACTTGCAATTGTAAAACACATCCTCGAACATCATCACAGTAAAACCGAAGTGGAAAGCACCGTAGGCAAAGGTTCTGACTTCAGCTTTAAGCTGCAGCGCGTGAAGGATGAAACTGACGATCAGTAATTACAGGCAAACGCCCCCGTTTGGCACAAAGGTGATCCCTGGTGGCTTGTTATACATATCAGATTCTGCACCGCCTTCGTACAGGCGATTGCAGCCTCCGTTGCTGAATTGCTTTTGAACCTGAACAGAAACGGTTTTATATCTGCGGGGCAGAGGTTAATCCAACAATAATAAAAATGGTGAAGATCGCCATCATAAAAAATAATGCGGGTCGGAGACCGCCCTCTGCTGAACGGCCTTCTTTTAAGATCAGTTGTTGTACAGGCTTTGCTGTTAGCAGCAAGACACAGAGGATCAGCATAAATGCCGGAGCAAGTATGAATATTTCCCGGAAGGGAACCTTCGTCATATCACCCAGAACGAAGTTAATAATCGGTAACAGGATGAGCAGATTCCAGATCAGTCCAATCACGATGGCAGCTGATTTCTTAACCGGGAAAGCACCTGACTCCTGCATGGCTCTTACCAGCCTGTCTATTTCCTGCGGAACGGGCTCAGGATTATGCAGAAAACCAGAGCGCTGGATCTGCTTAACTATTTCCGATGCTTGCTTTGCTGACGTGAACGATATGTTTTGCTTGTACTCTTTTACCGTATGAACAATACGGAGTGTATTCCCGTTGGTTTCGAGTGTTGTTACATCCTGCGGTCTAAATACTACAGTGCCA
The DNA here is from genome assembly GCA_964534735.1 of uncultured Roseivirgaceae bacterium. Lineage (GTDB taxonomy): Bacteria > Bacteroidota > Bacteroidia > Cytophagales > Cyclobacteriaceae > UBA2336. The sequence continues at coordinate 7,863 of CAZHQP010000007.1, read as the reverse complement.
ATCAGTCCTCCATCGATGGTAAGAACAAATGGGGTTATTCTTAATTGCACTAAGGGCCATGATGCGCGGGCATTTCCGAGTTGGGCACCGCCTGTGAATTTTGTGTTCATTGGAGTTGATGATGAGGCTGTTAGACTTTGATTCAATTTTTGGGTTACAGGATCATGTCCGTTTTAAGTCCGATTCAAAAAAAACGGTTTTTGGTTTGTCATACTTTAATAAATATACTTCCACCATAACGAGATTCACAGTCCAGCTCAACCACGCAATAATTGTATATGCTGCAGGATGTGTAAGATCAACCGACCATGAAGTAAAAAATGCATATACACGCAGCGTAATGGCAGCAAGCGTTAGCGCAACACTTCTGAGCATCCACGCGCGGTGTGCAGCGATATTTCCTTTGCGGATCGTAATGAATGCAAGAAAAGTAAACATCCACCACAACAAGCTCTGCAATACAAAGCTGAAGGTTACCCATGAACCTCGATCAATGAACATACTCATGATCAACCCACCCGGAGCGGAGAACACCAGAATGCCGAAAACATACATTTTACCCAATAGTTTGTGAGTGTTTCTCCAGCGCATTCCCAAGGGAGGATAAACCTGGAAAATCGCGATTAGCAGAACAACCGCAGCTACCAGTACATGCGCATAATAGCCTGGAAGATACCAGCCTGTACCAATCGCTTGTTGTTTCAGCCTCAGAAAGCCATAATGCGGATCAAGGTTAACGTAGCTTAACGCATTAAACGAAAGGAGTGCTGCTAACAAACCTGTAATGGCAAATAGTAAAGCCGTTGCAGCTTTTGTCATTACATCAACGGTGTGCTATTGTCAACCGGGCCAAGGATTTTTTCCAGGAATTTCAGATTGTGTCGGTCGACCGCGGTAAGTTGTTCCTGGAAATCGGCCAGGGTTGTATGCATGGGGTTGTACCAATCCCGGTATTTGAAACGCTGAAGCACATCCGGATCCTGAAAGATATATCCGTATTCCGCAAGAATTTCATTACGCATGCCGGTAAGCGTTTCTGTAGATAATACTGTTAACGGAATAGCATTACCCTCTTCGTTGTATGCTGTAAAATTACCGGTTACATAACTGCTATCAAGTTTAGCAAATGCGGTGCATGCGTACCACCGATTCGTGTTGAGTGGTGTCAAAGCTCTATCGCCTTCTGCCGCAAAATATACATACCGAGGTGTGTTGATCTCAGATTCACTGGGTTCCATAAAGCCATTCATGTCATCTTCTGTCGGAGAAATCTTTATCTCCAGAATATCTTCTGAAAGCATCCGAAATTTCAATTCACCTTTCCCGCCAAGATCATGCTCAGTAACCAGTTCACCTTTGTCATTAAAGACAGTAATCTTTTGATGATCATAGAAACCTTCGCGACTGTAAACATATGCGTCACGTGCTTGCGTGATCAATGCACTGAATGTACCGGTAATTTTTTCGAAAAAGCCAACCTGAGCCTCTTTATACTCGAGGTCAGCCCGCTCATTGAAAATTTCAGACTGATAACCACCTTCGATTTCATCAAAAACTCCAAAATACGTGAAGTATCCTGCTGGTATGGTATAACCCACGGCAGCGTACTCCTCATTCGGAACTTCCAGGTAGGTTGCATCCTTATTGTTTAGGTTGATCTGTTCCGGGAAAAATTTAAAACTGCGGATAAATGTCGATGCGTTTGCATCCGGATACCCTGCATGATAGGCGAGTTGTATGTCATACCAACCGAAAATTGTATCCTGCTTTACAAGCAAATTTTCATTGTATGGAATGATCCAGTCATATTCTGCTGGAATAACCAGTTGTGAGGTGCTGAGCTTATAGCAGCCAAACTTGTTCTCGTTTTTTACCTCGATAAGGTCTTCCGATAGTTCACCGGGCATTCCGATTAGATCAAAGTTCAGCGGAATAATTTCTTTGCCGCTTTCGTCTGTAAGTCCCATACGGTACCTGTCGGTTTTTAATGGCTTTCCGTAAGGATTTTCCCAATTGCCGCTCACTACGTAATAGTAATTAATCGGGTCCATTGCAATGAACCAGATAACAGAATCGTAGGTTTCCTGAAGCTGAATTGCACGCTCATAAAAATGACCGCGTGTTTCAGCGATCTCATTAGCCGTTTGTCCGGCAGTAATTGCACTGCTGTATGACCAAAAAGTCTCATAAAAATCCTCACCATTCCAGCGTGTGATTATAAAGGTAGTATCTGTCTGTACTAATGTCATTTCGAGATTGGTTATGCGTTGGGATGAAATGCCGGTGCTGTCAGCCGTGAGCGTTATGGGAATGCTTACAACAATACTGTCACTAATGTTGATCACTGGCTGTGAAAACATAGCGCTTGCTTTAACCGGACTTTCAACGTCATTGCGTAGCACCTTAAGTGCACTCCGCAATGCCCACGAAGAATGATCAGTTTTAAAATGATTGGCCGCGATCGAATCAGCTTGCTGAAGATCAGTAGCGAAACGGGTTAGAAAATTTTTAACCTTTGCTTCAGTATCATTACCCCTTAAGACTGAGCAACTTATACCCACGCCAAGTGCCAGCAGAGCGGTAATGATAATAATGGAAATACGTTTCATGAATTTGAGGGTGTGAACTATAAAAATACAAAAACCTGTTGTTTTTTGGTATGTTTGTTGCAACTCCACTCATAATCAAAACTCTTAAAACCTTTTAGACCATGCTTATCAGAACACTTTGCCTGCTGGCATTTTTCTCTATTTCTTTTTTAGTCAACGCTCAGGAAGATCCTCAGAACGATCCCGGAACGGGTTCGGTTACCGTTTTCTCGGAAGATGGCGCTAAGTTTACCCTCTACTTAAACGGTGACCGAAAAAATGCAAGTCCTGATACGCGAGTAATAGCGGCAAATATTTCAGAAGTGCCGGTCTCATTCCGCATTGTGTTTGAAGACGCAAAGATTCCGGAGATAAAAAAGAATGGTATCCGTCAGGGGAAGCACTGCCTGTACGCAATTGTTAAGAATAAGAAAGGCGATTACGTTTTAAAAGTTGGTGGCTGCAGCGAATCCGAGCCTGAAGGTGTTGCATCACCGGCAGAGCCTGCTGAACCTGCCATTCCCTCAACTCCTGCATCGGTTTCAGTGCCAGCTCAATTGTCGGCTACATACGCTAATGGTGTTATTTCTATTAACGATGGCCGCACGTTAAAAGTAGTACAGGCGAAAGTTAACGGCATGACATATCCGAGAATTCATTTTACCGCTTTGCAGGGCGCAACCGTTTCGCTTAAGTATGATAATGGCAATGAGCAATACAGTGCTGAGTCCCCTATGGAGTATGAGATCAAAGATTTCTCGAACAATAATGCGTATGTTACAGTTACTGTGGATGAGGGCGGGCCGGCTAAAACATGGCATGTCAAACTTAAGAATAGCAACGGTTACGATCTAAGGATTGAATAAACATTTTAAAGCAATTGGATAAATAAAAGGACAGATGAAAATTTTTCAACTGTCCTTTGTCTTTTATCGAGATAAGATTGTCTATTCCTTATTCAGCGCGTAACTAAAGAATGCATTATTTTCATCCACGTTCCAGAAGTACATAACGGTATTTCCGGGTTGCGCATAAAAAGTAAAGTTTCCAACGGGTACTATAAAATCTTCATCATCGTTATTTAAGAATTGAATTTCTTCCCCCTCCCAGATAAACTCACCACTGCCTGAAACAGCACTACCGCTTTCGGGTGTAAGCGTATACGTATAGGTGGAAGGACCGGAGGCTTCGGCTCCAAAGGTAAAGGATACTTCGCCTGAGTAGGTGCTTGTACTGTCCTCATCTGTAATAAAATATGTTCCTGAAAAAGTTCTGCCATATAATGAAACAGGAGTTCCATTAGAATCCGGGTCAAGTGTAAATGTTGAATCGTTGGCTTCTGCAAAATTCGTTACCGCGATATTTGTAATGCCATCTTTTGTATCGAGTGTGCGATAACTTAACAACAGCTTACTTCCGGCCATACGTGAACTAAAATCGGGAATGCCCGATACCGGGTTAGCAAGTGTTCCGTCCCGTAACAATAGTGCATTAGAAGCAACCGTGGTTTGCGGTACAATTAATCCAAGCGTTTTCTTTTCCACAGGCTGATGATCGTTGTCGGAGCATCCCGCGATAAATGCCAATGCTGCACACAGCAGCAGATAACTGATTTTCTTCATGTGTATGAATTTTGGTTGTTAGTTCGTGGCGATTTCGCCCCTGATGCTATAACACAAATCTTTGATTCCACCCTGATGCTACTTAAAATTAATTGTGTAGCGAATCCCCAGCTCGAGCCCAATCCACGTTTTCGTGCAAACAAAAAGGTTGTTCCGATAGGTATTGGTAAGGGTATAAAAGGGATAAAGAGCCGAAAATTTTCTTTCTGCATCCGGGGTACCCAATGCGCCAAGACCGCTGTTTTTTCCGTTCACGGCATAACGGCTTTGTAATGCATTTAGGTTCAGGCCGGCATAAAACTTCCAGTTGCTTTGAGGTTTTGGTTTCCATTCAATACCCAGGCTCAATCGCGCAAGCACACCTTTTACGGATATCCGGTACCGTGCTGTTGAATCGGAAATACCGGAAGCTGTATCTGCAGGAATGACCCTGCTTGTAAAATCTTTTTTGTAAGGACCAATCTGAGCTGTAATGAGGATGCGCGTTTTCTTTTTAATGTTCATGGAAGTACCCAGGCCGTATAGCAATATGACAGAACCACCGTTACTTTTTGCCGAAACCGACCCGAAGAATTTAGGCAGCCCACCCTGAATGGTTGCGCCCATAAACAAAGTTTCTTCTGTGCTGATCCCTGCGTCTAAAAAGAAGGACCGAACCGGTTGTATGGTTGTATTACTTTTGGTTACCGGTTGAGTTGAAGTCACGGGAGTGTTACTTACAGGAGAGACAGAGTCTGCTTCTGCAACAGACTTTTTGGTTCGGGCTGCACTATCAATTGATCCTGATAAAGCTTCTTTTTTTTCAATTCCCGAATCAATCGAAATCGAGTCTTTCTTTTCAAGGGGTTCTTTTAAAGCCGTTGTATCCGGCAGCAATTTTGGAGGAGGGGTAATACTTCGATCCGGTTGCGCCTGCTTTGCGGGAAGAGATTCGGGCCCAGGTTTTTGTAGTGTTGATTTTTCAATATTTAATATGATATGATTTTCAATCAGGGTATACTGTACTCCGGTAGTCTTACGAAGCTCTTCCAGGACAATTTTCACGGTAGAGCTAGTTGTCGGCAAGCGTAAGCGATAGGCTGTATTCAGCTTGCGTGAATTGTAGGAGAATTTCATGCCGCTTTGTCTGGTAATGCTTAGCAAGAGTGAATCGAGTCTTATATTCCTGGACGCGAACGTGACTTTCTGTTCAAGCAATCCGGTCGATTGGGCGAATAGTGTGCCGCTGATGCAGTACAGGAATATGATTACGATAAGATTTTTGCCAGCTTTATAAACAACCATCACCCGAAATATACACCTGATTTCCGTTGATGCGATACGTCAGGTCAAGTGACTTACAGATAACTTCCAGGATCACCGGAAGTTGCATATTGTAGTAGTCGCCTGTCAGGCGACAGTCGTTCACGCGCGGATTTGAAAGCTCGAATGTTACGTTATAGGCAACTGACAGATCTTTCAGGATTGCCTGAAGTGAGCGATCCTCATAGGTAAAAGTATGCGTGGCGTACCCGAGATTATTGTGTGTTTTGGTTTCCTCAATCCACAAGGTTTGTGTTGACTTACTGTAAAATCCTTTTTGATTAGCGTAAAGAATAAGACTATCAGCCCCGTGCAGCATCATTACCCTTCCATGAATAACCTGGACCCGCACCAGTGAATCAGCTGAGTGAGCTGAAACATTAAACTCGGTTCCAAGCACCTTAACTTCGATGTCATCGGTTGTTATGACGAAAGGCCTGGTTGTATCCGGGGTAACGGTAAAAAATGCTTCACCTGTCAGCGAGACAGAACGCGTATGTTTAAATGTTTTGGGATATTGGATGCGGGAGTTACTGTTGAGAGTGACAGAGGAGCCTTCCGGCAGTACCCAGGCTGCATTGGTTTGTTCGGTAACTTTGGTGATCCACTGTTGTTCTATGGTAACTGCATCTTGACGTGACATAAAATATATACCCGCTGCGATGCAGCCACCCAGCAGGAGAGAGGCTGCTATGCGCACGGGAGTAAAGTAAATCCTCCTGGGTGCTGACGTTGCAGCGTGCAACGCATGGAAAGCAGCGACTGAATCGGGTTTTTGGTACTGATCACCTGACGCAAACGACCAGGAAGCTTCTGCAAGCTCAAACACATTTCTGTTAGCCTCTGATTCTTCAAGCCAGTCTTGAAGTTCAGCAGCCTCTTCAGGTGATGCTTCACCTGCCAGGAACTTCGCGATCTTTAGATCCCAATCGTTATCCGGTGTGCTCATACCTTTTCATCCGTTAAATATTCGGCTAGCCTTTCCCGCAGGATCCGGAGCGCCTTGCCCATCTGCGTTTCTACTGTTTTTACAGAAAGGTTCATGGTTGTCGCGATCTCTGCATACTTCTTTCCATCATTGCGACTCATCGAAAAAATAATGCGGCATTGTTCCGGCAGGCTCTGTACGGTATTTCGAATGGTCTCACTTAGCTCAGCCACTACAACAGGGTCATTGAACACGTTGCCTCTTTTTTGACTAATGTGATACGCTTCAGTATGAAGCATTTTTGTTTTCGTGTCACGAATTGCATTCAATGCAGTTCGGTAGACAGCTGTGTATAAGTATCGCTTCGCTTCTTCCGTTCCATTAACGAATGTTTTTGTTTCCCACCACTTCATAAACGTTGCCTGCACCACATCACTGGCGAGTGCATCATTACGCAAGAGGGTATAGGCGTACCGGTGCATCGGTTCGAAGTATGCATGAAAGCTGGCTTCAAAGAGTTCTTTGAAGTTCCCTGTATCGGGTTGGAAATTGGCCAATTCGCTGCGCCCCGGTTTCGTTTCTCTAAAGTATAACACGAAAGCAACGACTTACCCTGATGTGAATTGCCGAAGAGCTGGAATTTTTTTAAGGATATTTTTAACGCTTTTCTTTTACCCATTCCAGGGCCAGCAGGTGTACCTCGTCAATTCGGTCAGTATTCTTTCCGTCTGCCGGGTTTCGCTCCTGAAAGAAATGATCGCTGTAAGGGAATACTTTATACGTGAGATTTATCTTTCCCTTCCGCAGGAATTCGAGCCTGGCATAATCCATATCCATTACGTTCTGGTTACGATCGCTGCCGCCTCCAATATAGAGAATCGGAATATTGAGCTTGAGCATGTTTTCCAGGGGAGTGGTTTTACTGAAACTGCTCCACTTTAAATAAGTACTTCCATACCAGAATTTATCCGTGCGGAGTGGATCAAGGCTTATATTTTCATATTCCCGGTACAGGGAGTCTACCACATCCTGAGCTTCTTCGGGCGAGCGTTCACCCCGAACCACACTCATGCGGGCATCCAGCAGGAAATCGTACAAGTGATTAAGCGCATTGCCTACCATGCAGACAACATGCGTTACATTTTTATTCATCACAGCAACAGCAGGCGCAATTTGTGAACCTTCTGAATAGCCTATTACAATGATTCGATCAGTATCTATGGGGAGTTTTTTGAGTAGGAGATTGATGGTTTCCGAGGCGGCTTGTACTCTCCAGTCGAAACTGTAACGTGTATAGTAATCTTGCGTTTCAGGATAATATCTCCGGCCTGAAGGATCGACCTTTATGGAGTCTGAAAAAGGAACCCCGGGCTTGCTGATAAGTGCTATATAATACTCCTTTTGATATTTTCGGATGCGTAAC
>CAZHQP010000006.1:1189-28452 GCA_964534735.1 uncultured Roseivirgaceae bacterium | reverse complement strand
GCGCTGTTTACGTAACTGTGTATGCGATCTTTGCTACGCACTGGTGGTTATGGCTGCTGTTACCGATTCATTTTTTAATGAGCCCAATTCACGGAGCAATCATTAACTGGTTTGCACACAAGTATGGTTATCGCAATTTTACCGTAGGTGACACTTCTAAGAATTTCCTTCCGGTAGATTTTCTGATGATGGGCGAGAGCTATCACAATAATCACCATAAATACGGAAATCGTGCGAATTTTGGCGGTATTCGCTGGCACGAGGTGGATCCCACATATCAGGTGATTAAGCTGCTGGATAAGCTGAAAATCATTCAGCTTACGGAGAAAACGCAGATGCGCATTCAGCGGGAACGCATGAAAAAGGCCGCGTAATCACATGTAAATAAGGTAGTTGCTTAAATAATAATTCTGCGTATCTTTACCGAATTATTAAATTACAATTATCACAATTATTACAATGGAAGGAACAGTAAAATTCTTTAACGAAGCCAAAGGTTTCGGTTTCGTAAAAGAGGCAGGCACAGAAAAAGAGTATTTCGTACACGTTTCAGGTCTTGTTGACAAGATCCGCGAGAATGACAAAATCACATTCGAGCTTAAAGAAGGAAAGAAAGGATTAAACGCGGTTAACGTTAAAGTTGCCAGATAATTCTCTTTGCATGCATAAAAAGCCAGGCTCAACAGTCTGGCTTTTTAATTTCTCCTAAATCAACCCGCCTTGTTTAAGCAATTTAATTTCGATGAGCGCCTGCTGGATGGACTATCTTCCATGGGCTACACAAAACCAACACCCATTCAGGAGCAAGCCATTCCGATTATTCTTGCCAAGAAAGATTTGATCGCTTGTGCACAAACCGGAACCGGTAAAACAGCTGCATACATTCTCCCGATTCTTAATAACATCGTACATGCACATACACGTCACCTGAATACTTTGGTGATTGCACCCACACGTGAGCTTGCCCAGCAAATTGATCAGCAGATTGAAGGCTTTGCATATTTCCTGGGAGTAAGCTCAATACCCGTTTATGGCGGGGGTGATGGAGCCACCTGGGACGTTCAGAAGAAAGCACTCGAAGAAGGAGCGGATATTGTTATTGCAACACCTGGGCGATTAATCTCGTTGCTGGCAACCGGAGCAATCAAGCTCGATCACCTGCAGCATTTGGTTTTGGATGAAGCAGACCGTATGCTGGATATGGGCTTTTATGACGATATTGTAAAGATCATCAATCAGCTTCCTAAAGACCGGCAGACACTATTGTTCTCCGCAACCATGCCGCCCCGGATTCGTTCGCTGGCAGATAAGATCCTGAGAAATCCTGAAACAGTTAACATTGCAATCTCTAAACCCGCAGAAGGAATCTTACAACAGGCCTACGTGGTTTATGAGCCTCAGAAAATCGATCTGCTAAAGCACATTGTTAAGTCGGATGTGCATAAGAGTATTATCATCTTTGCATCTACGAAAGAGAACGTTAAAAAGCTTGATAATACCCTTCACCGCATTGGCATTAAGGCAAAAGCGATTCATTCCGATCTGGAACAACCGGAACGCGAAAGCATTCTTCGGGAATTCAAGAATAAGCAACTGGCCATCCTGATTGGTACGGATGTGCTTTCACGCGGAATTGACGTAGATGGAATCGGGCTTGTTGTTAACTTCGATGTTCCGCCTGATCCGGAAGACTATATTCACCGAATCGGAAGAACGGCCAGAGCAGAGACTACCGGAACTGCTATAACTTTCATTAACCAGGTTGATCAGCGTAAGTTTTACAGCATTGAAAGCCTAATCGGCAGAGAGATCCCGAAGATCAAAATGCCTGAAGCTTTGGGTGATGGACCTGCCTATAGTCCGGAACTGGTCAGGAAAAAAGGAAAGAAGCGTTTTAACGGAAAACGTTCTGGCGGACACAAGGGAAAGCCTTCTCAGGGGAATTCCGGCCACCGGCCTAAGCATTAAGCGCTGTGCTTATAATGCTGGTGATGCGGATGGGTTTCATCCCAATGCGTCATCTGGCGAATTAAAGCCTGTTCCTGGGGTGTAAATGAGTCGTAAGCCTTGATATTCTGATCCTGGTATTCGTGTAAACTCTCCAGGCTTGAAAAGAACCTTAACCTGTATTTGAAAACGATTTCGCTACCGATGGCTTTTTTGAAATCGCGGATGTTAGTACGTTCGTCAACCCAATAAAGTGCAATATTTTCTTCCCCGGCAGTTGATCCGGGCATAAATCCGATACTCGATCGCTCAAGCTGATCTAAAACTTCTTTCTCAAACCCCGATTTGCCATGAATGTAAAGTGTGCCCCAGCCCATATTTATCTTTCTCCAGCGTGCCGCTGATTTTTTATTTTGTTTGTGTGATGCGATGCAGAATAAATCCTGAGGATTTCAGTATTCTAAAAAATTTTCTTCGATACTGTTCTGCGATCAAAAAAATCATCACTTCATGCTCATACGGAAGAGTTCCAATGAGGTTACAAAGATATTACAATTGATGCTTAAAATTAGTTGCAGGCTTATAATAAAAGTCTAATTTTATAAGACTTAGATAATCAGGAATGAATACTACAACACTCGACAAAATACTGGGCATTGATTACCCGATCCTTGTAGCCCCTATGTTCCTGATCTCCAATACGCGGATGGTTATTGCTGCTTTGCAGAACGGTGTGTCAGCGGCATTTCCTGCACTTAACTACAGGACCGATGAAGAGCTGCGGGCTGCGATCAACGAGATCAAAGCGGCTTCATCCAAACCTTTTGGCGTTAACCTGATTGTTAATAAATCGAATCTCAAGTATAAAAGCCAACTCGATACGCTTATTGAATTGAAGGTGGCCTATGTTATTACTTCACTTGGAAATCCAAAAGAAGTGATTGACGCCTGCAAGCCGCACGGCATAAAGGTTTTTTGTGATGTAATTGACCTGGCATATGCACGAAAAGTTGAAGCACTCGGTGCTGATGGCTTAATTGCTGTAAATAATCGGGCCGGAGGTCATGCAGGTAATACTTCTCCGCAGCAGCTTGTAACCTTGCTTCGGGAGAACTGTTCTATTCCTATTATCTCTGCGGGTGGGATTGCCAAAGGAGAAGATATTAAACAAGCGATGGAGTGGGGTGCAGCCGGAGTTTCTGTCGGAACGATCTTTATCGCCTGCGATGAAGCTGATATTACGCCTGAGTATAAGCAAGCCATGGTTGATTATGGAGAGAAAGATATTGTGCTTACCACCAAACTTTCCGGATCAGCGTTAACAGTCATCAATACTCCGTATGTTCAGCAACTTGGTACAAAAAAGAACTTTCTTGAATGGCTTTTGTATCGTAACAAGAGATTAAAAAAATATGTCAAAATGCTGCTTGCTTTTCGCGGAATGAAGGCTGTTGAAAAAGCTGCTTTTGGTGCAACTTATAAAACAGTATGGTGTGCAGGTCCGGCCATTGAACACGTGAAAGGCATTCAGCCAATGGCGCAGATCGTTAAAACACTTACCCAACAGTACGGCAAAGCAATCAGCAGATAAGTATGAATGAAGAAAGGCATTGGGATACGATCGGCAAGAATTATGATGATCAGATATTCGATGTTTTTAAAAGCGATCGGAATAAAATACTTTCACGGTATTTCAACAAACATGCAAATAAGAGAGGCGTAGCAATCGATTTTGGTTGCGGTACGGGTAAATCGTTTGAATACCTCTCGCCACACTTCAGAAAAATACTCGCGGTTGACATTTCTAAAGAACTTCTGGATCAGGCAAAGAAAAGACCTTTTACCAATATTGAATTCAGGCAGGAAGATTTAACAAAAAACCGACTTTCATTTCCCAAAGCTGACTTTGTCTTTTGTTGCAACGTTGCCATGCTTCCCGAGATTGAAAAAACGCATGCTATTATCCGGAACATTCAAAAGTCTTTGAAGAATGGCGGTACTGCATTACTCGTTTTGCCATCGCTTGATTCTGTACTGTATGCCTCATGGCGGCTAATTGAAGTTTATAGGAGAGAAGGTGTTCGCAGGGAGGATATTCCTGATTACGAGTTTGACTACTTTAAAGCCAGCAAGCGCAGACTCGTGGAAGGAATTATTTATATTGATAACGTGCCGACCAAGCATTTTATGAGAGCCGAGTTGGATGTGGTTTTCAAAAATTGCGGATTAAGAATCACACATGTTGATAAAGTCGAGTACGACTGGAATACAGAACTTGCTGAGCCTCCGAAATGGTTGAAAGATCCATATCCCTGGGATTGGTTGGTAGAATGTAAAAAAGATAAATAGAATTTATGAAGCTGCACGTGTTCACCTTATTGCTATTGCTGATTACCAGTGTTGCTACTGCGCAGCGTTCCGCAAAATCATCGGATGTATATGTCGATAAGAACGGAGTAATTCGCTGGTCAAAAGATAATGCCGAAGTTCAGGGCTTTGGTGTAAACTATACAGCTCCGTTTGCCCACGGATTTTCCACTGCAAAAAAGCGGGGAGTTGATCTTGAGAAGGCAATATCCGATGATGTATATCATTTTGCACGTTTAGGACTGGATCTGTACCGGGTTCACATCTGGGATACCGAGATCAGCGATACGCTCGGCAACTTACTTGTGAATGAGCACACGAAGCTTTTCGATTTCATGATCATGAAAATGAAAGCGCGCGGAATGAAGTATGTATTAACACCAATTGCGTATTGGGGGAACGGCTGGCCTTCACCCGATGAAAAGACACCGGGATTTTCTGCCAAATATGGAAAGGATGCATCCCTCACAAATGAAGATGCGATAAAAGCGCAGGAAAATTATTTGGCGCAATTTTTAAACCATGTTAATGCGTATACCGGAGTAGCTTATAAAAATGATCCCGACCTGATCGGATTTGAGATTAGCAATGAGCCTCATCACCGTGAAGTTCCTGAAAAGGTAACAGCATTTATTAATCGAATGTCTAAATCGATGCGGAGTACAGGCTGTAAGAAACCTATTTTCTATAACATTACGCACAGCATTCAATTAGCAGACGCTTACTTTAAGGCAGACATACAGGGTGGAACATTTCAATGGTATCCGACCGGACTCGGGTCGCGTCATGAGTTAGGCGGGAACATATTGCCGAATGTGGATGAGTATGTTATTCCCTTTGCCAGTAATTCCGGATTCAAATCAATAGCTAAAATGGTGTATGAGTTTGATGCGGCAGATGTAGGTCGTTCATACATTTATCCGGCTATGGCACGAAGCTTTCGTACAGCAGGGATGCAGATCGCAAATCATTTTGCGTATGATCCCACGTACATGGCGGATGTTAATACCGAATATGGAACGCACTACATGAACCTGGCCTATGCTCCACAAAAAGCATTGAGCCTGAAAATTGCGGGTGAAGTTTTTCACACTATTCCAACGTATAAGTCTTTTGGTTCTTTTCCGGCAAACACTTCCTTTGGACCGTTTATGGTTAGCTATGAACAGGATTTAGCGGTTATGAATACCGCAGAAAAATTTATCTATACAAATTCAAATACTGTAAAGCCGGTTGCTGCTGAAAAGATTGAGCAGATAGCAGGTTTTGGTAACTCAGAAGTTGTTAAGTACAATGGTGCAGGCGCATATTTTCTTGACAGATTGGAAAATGGTGTATGGAGACTCGAAGTCATGCCGGATGCAGTTTGGATTGAAGACCCGTTTACCCGAACAAGTCCGAAAAAGGAAGTCTCAGTTATCAAGTGGAACGTTTGGCAAATGACACTCGCGTTAGATGATTTGGGAAGCAATTTCTCAATAAGGGCCGTTAACTCCGGAAATACATTTAATCCCCAGGTTAATGCGACTACTTTTGAAATTTCACCGGGAAGCTATCTGATCAAACGCGATGGCGTTAATAGCAAATTCACAGCATCGAGTAAATGGAATAATATTACAGTGGGAGAATTTGCTGCACCTTCCGCAACTGTTAAAAGGACTCACGTGATTCATAAGCCTTTTGTTGAGGTGTCAAAAGATTCTGAAGTGATGATTAAGGCAATTATCGTATCTCCTGAAAAACCCGAATCGGTTGAATTATTTGTAATGGGGCAGGGCGGAAGCTCCAAGTTCTTACAAATGAGTAATGTTACCGGCTATGAATATTCGGCTCTGGTCCCAATGCAATTTCTGCAACCGGGATTTTTAACGTATAACATTGTTGTTACGAAGAAGAATAAATCCTATACGTATCCATCGGGTAATGAAGGTCGACCGTGGTCGTGGGAATTTTATGATGACAAAACATATGCCACCCGGATCGTTCCCAGGACTTCTTCAATTTACCTTTTTGATGCTTCAACCGATTCGGAAGAACTTTCACGGCAATGGATAAGAACTTCTTCGTTAATGCCCTTGGATGAACCGGGTAAAGCAGAATTACTGATCAATGTCGAAAAGCTTTTTACTGCTGATCCTGAAAATGTTAATGCTGAAAAGATCTACGACTATTCTATGCGATACTTTTTCGGAGAAAAGATATCAGGAAGAAAAGGAGACCTTACAACAAAAAAGATGCTTGTTATAAAGGCCCGATCACTGAACAATGAGCCATGTCCGTTACAAATCGCACTGATTACCACAGATGGAATGGCCTACGGAGGTATTGTAACTCTTAAACCTGATGCGGGTGAGCATTCATTAATGTTAACTGACCTGAAACAGGTAAAGCTTGTCACACTGCCGCGGCCGTATCCAACGTTTCTGTCGTACTATTTTAACGGAGGTTCTGGCAGGGAACTCGATTTAAATAAGATAGAAAGTATTCAATTATCAATCGGTCCGGGAATACCGGAGAACGAGCTTCAAGACAAGCACGGAATAGCAATCGAAAGCATTCGGATTAAGTAACTATTTTACTTTCTGAAACAGGTAGTCAATCGATTTAGTCTCGTCTGAGATTGTTGCTTTCATATCCAATCCGGTTAACTGATAGGAGATTTTCTTTGGGAAATCGTGCATTGGATTTTCACAAACAAACCCTGTATCATTTATAGATGTAAGCTTGAAGAGAATCTCCTGATTATTTTGGGGTACATCCGCTACGTAGTAAATTGCATTTTCTTTAATGACCAGGCTGGTTTTTTCAATAAATGTGCTGTCATTTCCTTTTACAATAAATGCCCTGCCTTTCAATGTAAATTCTCCTGATTTCTTCCACTGTTCATAGGCTTTCTTTCCAGGCTTGGCGTTGGTCCGCATCCATGTGCCTTCGAGCCACGACAGTTTTTTAAAATTTTCTTCTGCCGAAGGAGTTTGCGCAGACAGACTTGCTGTAAAGCTTAAAAGAAGCGCGGTTAAGAATATTCCTTTCATGTGTTATTTTTAAAACAAATGTAGCGTCCTGTTTTAACGATCTATTGTACAAATCCGACAGTCTGACACATTTATCTTTTAAGGAAAAAATTAGCCAGATTTTGTTCATCGAAAATGTATTTCGTGGGCTCCTCTCCGGTAAACAACTTGAAATTTTTTATGAAATGCGGTTGATCATAGAACCCGCTTTCCAGTCCGATCTCACTCCAGGTTAATGTATTGTTATTGATTACTTGAAATATATAGCTGAACCTGACAATCCGGCAGTAAAATTTAGGTGGTACGCCAATGAATTTTTTGAATAAACGTTCGAGGGTTCGCTCGTGAATATTAAATTCTTTGCATAGTGCGGTTATCGTAACCATACCGTTTCCGGAAATAATTGCATCAAGTATAAGCTCTGGAACATTTTTAGGTTTTTCTCTTGAAAGTAAGGTACTGATAAATTCTTCGCATACTTTTATCCGTTCTGTATGGTTAGATGCTTGCCTGATTACGGATGCAAATTTTTGCAATGCCTCGCAATTTATCTTTTCAATGGGTATGACCTGATCCACAATTGCTGCCATGTTAACATCGAAAATCCTTCGGATAGCAGCAGGCCTGAATTTGATTCCAAAAATGTCTGAAATCCCTTTATTTTTAAGATGAAAATAACGCGTGATTTGTCCTGCTAATAAATTTTTTGTTTGATTTCTCCATTTTCCTGAAAGATCAATCTGGTAAGAATCTCCAAAATGAAATATTATTTCCGGAAAGCCATCTGGAACAATTTTTTGAGTAATAGGCGATTGATTAGTGTCTGTTACAATCCAGTAACATTCTATATACGCTTTTAATGAAATCGGAGGGTCAACTCGTGTAAAGTTCATGAGCTGGCAAAAGTTAAGTCAATAAAAAAAGGGCACTAATTGTGCCCGTGACTTTGAAAGCGACTAGCCTTTCTTGGCTCTCTTTTCAGCTCGTTTTTCCTTAAGAGTTTTGAGAGGCTTCTTTTTGTCTTCTTTACGTTTGTCTTCTCCTTTTGCCATAACGTTAAATTTTAGATTCTTCCTAAAAATAGAGAAAAAACGCGCATCCTGAAATATCAGGACTGATCATCTGAAAAAATTTTGTCAATTCTGACAATCGCAGAAATTAAAAATCTACCTTTACTTCAATACCTATTTACGACCCTTTATCTAAATCGTCTATGAGAGCAACCTACCTATGCGTGTTAATCGCATGCCTTACATCTTTTGCAGCTATTGCCAACGATATCACTGTGAGCAGCGCAACGCTGACTGGCCAGGACGCAGCAGCTGACTTTACCCTGGTACGATTTGACATTAACTGGAGCAATTCCTGGCGAACAAGTTCAGGTCCGTCAAACTGGGATGCAGCCTGGATATTTGTGAAATTTAGAATTGAGGGCGGAACCGGATGTACTCCCGGGGGTTGGCAGCATGCCACACTGAGTTCAAACAATGGAGATCACTCGGTAACCGGTACGAATGGAGTTGCGCCCCAGATTACAGCCAGTGCAGATGGTCGTGGTGTTTTCATTTACCGTGCTGGGAATGGTTCAGGAAATATAGATTGGGATCAGGTATTACTTCGATGGAATTACGGAGCAGATGGTGTTTTAGATAACTGTAATGTTTCAGTCAAGGTATTTGCCGTAGAGATGGTTTATGTTCCTCAGGGGAATTTTTATGCCGGAGATAATTCACTGGGCAGCTTGAATGGTCAGTTTGAGGCAGGTAATACAAGTGCAGCATTTTTAGTTACGGGTGAAGGAAGTCTTACACTGGGCGGATCAGGTGCAGGATCGTTGGGAAATAACAATACAACCGGAATGGCTACTCCGGATGATTTTAACGATGCAACTTCTCAAACGTTACCCGCGGCATTCCCGAAAGGCTTTGCAGCATTTTATACAATGAAATATGAGATCAGTCAGGAGCAATACGCAGAATTTTTAAATGTACTCACTCCAACGCAGCAATTAGCACGGCATGGAGCAACGGTAGTTAATCGGTATATAACAAATGGAGCTGCGCCTCCAAGCCGTAATGGCATCAAATGCCGTACACTTCCTGTAATTGCCACTAACATTGTTGGGGTTTATGCATCGGATCTTGACAATGACAACATTTTTAATGAAGCAAATGACGGCCAGAACATTGCTTGTAACTACTTAAGTGGCATGGACTTAATGGCTTATTACGATTGGTCGGGGTTACGGATCATGACAGAACTTGAGCTTGAAAAGTCCATGCGTGGTACATTGCCTGGTATACCTGCAGAATATGCCTGGGGATCAACATCAATTTATGTAACTTCATACGCACCGCTTATTAACCCGGGTGCGGGCAATGAACTTCCAACGGCTCCCAGTTCTACGTTGGGCAATGCCGCGTTCAACGCAACAACGAATACACTTGGTGGGCCTCTAAGAGTAGGTTTGTTTGCTACAGCCACATCCTCACGCGTTGAGGCGGGTGCGAGTTATTACGGAATTATGGAGATGAGCGGCAATGTTTGGGAAGTACCTGTTGGAGTGGGTAATGTAGCCGGTCGATCTTACACCGGACTTCATGGGAACGGATCATTATCCACATCAGGTTTTGCAAACGTTGATAACTGGCCTGGAGCGAACGGAAACTCCAACTGGGGTGTATCTAACACTGGCGTAAATTCAGGATCAACACAGGCAGCCGGTCTTGGTTTCAGAGCAGGGACCTGGAATGATAACAACTGGCTTGAAACTTCCGACCGCACATATCCGGCCTGGAATGGTGTAAACGCCCGTGAAGTTCGTCAGGGTGGAAGAGGTGTTAGAACAGCTCCTTAACAGACATTAACCCCTTGAAAGTTTTGCGCCTATTGTTGATCGGGTTTTTAACCTGCATTACAAGCCACGTACTGTATGCACAGTATACGGGCAGTAGTAATGACGGGAATTCTGTGTCTAATGGGTGCGCAATTACATTAAATGGATCTCCCGTTTTTACATTAAGTACTGTATCGGGATCTTCAGCATTCTGTTATTTTTCATCTGAAAGCTACACCGTAACAGCAGGCGGTGTTAACACGGAAACGTCTTTCACGTGGAATGTTCCGGCTGGCGCAACCATATTAAGCGGGCAGGGTACAAATACGATTCTTGTTTCTTTTGGGAATACCGATGGAAATATTTCAGTTGATGTAACCAATCTTTGTCAAACACTATCTGCATCCCTTCCGGTTAACGGCTCAACGTGTACATTTTATGGTGGTGGCTCAAATGATGGGTTTTCAACAGTTCGCAATTGTGCAACAAATCTTAACGGAGGATCCGTATTTAGCACAAGCCCGATCAGCGGCTCTTCTACTTTTTGTGCCTTTGCAACCGAGGCTTATACTATTATTGTAACCGGGGCTACTCCAACAACAACGTACACTTGGTCTGTGCCTCCCGGAGCAACAATTACGAGCGGTCAGGGAACAACAAATATCCTGGTTACATTTGCTAATACAAGTGGAAGCATCAGTGTGGATGTAGCGAATGAATGCGAAACGCAATCAACATCGTTTCCTGTCACGTCAGCTTCATGTCAATTTTATGCGGGCGGAATTAGTGATGGCTCTTCGGCAGCACGGAATTGTGCAACCAATCTTAACGGAGGATCTGTTTTCATTGCAGATCCAATTGTTGGGCCAGCTACGTTTTGCAATTTTGCCACGGAGTCATATTCTGTCAATGTTGTAGGAATTACACCAACCACAACCTATACATGGAATGTGCCAGCCGATGCAACGATAACCAGCGGCCAAGGAACAAGCACGATCCTCGTAACCTTCGGTGGACTGGGTGGTTCGATCAGCGTGGATGTCGCGAATGAATGTTCAACCATAAATGTTACGCTACCGGTTTCTCCGACAAGCTGTACGTTTTACAGCGGGGGAGCAAATGATGGATTTGCCACACTACAACAATGCGCCACTAATCTGAATGGCGGGTCAACGTTTATCCCTGGGCCGATAACAGGTTCTTCCACGTTTTGTGGGTTTGCTTCCGAATCGTATACTATTAATGTGGCAGGTGCATTGTCAAACACAGCTTACAATTGGTCTGTGCCATCCGGAGCAAGTATTGTTAGCGGGCAAGGCACAAACACCATCCTGGTAGCATTTGGAAACACATCCGGGAATATAAGTGTTGGCATCAGCAACGAATGTGAAACTATAAATGTATCACTTCCGGTTACTGCCGTGAGTTGTACGTTCTATGCCGGTGGCTCGAATGACGGATTTAGCACAACGCGAAATTGTATCTCCGGCTTAAATGGTGGTTCGGCATTTATTCCGGGTCTTGTTACCGGATCTTCAACGTTCTGTGCGAATTCCACGGAAGCATATTCTATTGCTGTTGCCGGGGCCAATGCAACAACAACGTATGTATGGACGGTTCCTTCGGGCGCAATCATACTAAGCGGACAAGGTACAACAACCATTCTTGTTCAATTTATAAATACAGGTGGAAGCATTAGTGTTACTGTTGCAAATGAATGCGAATCAATCATTGTATCGTTACCGGTAACCGTAACAAGCTGTATATTCTATGCAGGTGGATCAAATGATGGCTTCAGTGTCACTACCGTGCTTAATATTCCGTTGCCCATTGAACTCGTTTCGTTCTCGGCTAAAGAGGAGTCTGGTACAGTTGCAATAAACTGGATAACAGAATCGGAATTGAATAACGACTTCTTTGTGGTTGAACGCTCGCCAAATGGTACAGAGTTTAATTCTGTTGTTAAAGTTGCCGGAGCCGGAACCTCAAATGAACGGCATACGTATTTCGCAACTGATCTATATCCCTATGATGGAATGTCATACTACCGCTTGCTACAGCAGGATTTTGACGGCACAAAAACGTATTCGAAGATAATTGGGGTGGCTGTTAAGGCAAATGAGGATCATGGGCCTCAATTGTTTCCGAACCCCGTAATTAACCGGAATGAATTGCGTCTGAGATATTATAACCAGATTGATGAGACCGCTACGGTCACCTACATCGATTCAAAAGGAATTGAAATCCGGAGGGAACGCATCGCCCTGCAAATTGGGTATAATGAGATAACCCTGACGCCTGATTTCAAAGCCGGTGGCGTTTATATTCTAATCCTGAAAACACATGCAGGAGTGAAGTCCCTCAGACTGGCCGTACCTTAAAGTTTTCTGTAATTTAATCTTACGATTTCGTTGCAATCGGTGCTGATAAAAGCTCATTCGGGATGTTAAATGCATTTACGAGAGGCACAGCTTCCTGTCGTATGTCCCAACATAATTGGTTCATCAGCTTGCGAATGGCTTTGGTTTTTACGCCTTCCATGTATCCTTGTTCCAGATACCACCCCTTGTTTTTTTCGATTTGTGATAGCGCAAACAGCGCACAGAGTTTTTTGAGAATGGCTTTACAGCCTGCGTCTTTTGTTGCTTCAATTTGTAAAGTAAATTGCTCCAGGATAATGCGCTCGATGTATGCGTGACCAACCTGCACAAGGTGATGCTGACTCACATTAAACGCATCGAAGGCGTCCATACCATCATCAATGTGGCGTTTTAAGCGTTTTGCAGCAGAAGTTAAAATGTCGCGCTCGCGATATTTAAAGGCACTCAGGTGGAATTCAGGATCCATCAAATGCTCTTCATCTGTGCTCCGGATAATAATTGGATTTAATTCTGTTATCGATGTTTTTGCTTTATCCGTTACATAGCTAAGAATCTTCGATACGTTCATATTACTGAATTCCTGCCGGAATTCACTGAGCCTGCTTTTAGCGACAAGCTGCATTAGTACGGTATTGTCACCTTCAAAGGTTGTGTAGATTTCCGTATCATTTTTTAAGGCATCGATCCGGTTTTCTGACAAATACCCTTTACCGCCACAGCATTCCCGGCATTCTTGCAACGTTGCAGTTGCATTCCATGTTGCAAATGATTTTAAGCCGGCTGCCAGCGCCTCAATCTCCTGCATTTCTTCCTCCTTGCGTTTTATAAAACGATCTGTAAGATATTGTAATGCAAAATGCAACGCATACGCATTGGCCAGCAAAGGCATTAATCTTCTTTGATGAGTCCGGTAGTTTAAGATCGGCACCTCTGTTCCACCTTCAGGCCCAAACTGTTTGCGTTGATCTCCATAGCGAATGGCGATCGTCAAACCAGACTTTGAAGCGGATAGTCCTGAGCGTGGAATTCCAATTCGTCCTCCTACAAGCGTACCCAGCATAGTAAAGAACCTCTTATTATCACTTGAGATTGGGCTCTCAAACTTCCCGGCTTCATTAACGCTTGCATAGCGATCAAGCATATTTTCTTTCGGAATAACAACGTTATCGAAATAGATAACGCCATTATCAACGCCATTCAAACCCATCTTGCGACCGCAATCTTTTATTGTAACGCCTTTCAGGGTATTGCCGCTTTTATCCCGCAACGGAACAACAAAAGCGCTTACACCATAATCTTTTCCGTCCAGAATCAGTTTGGCAAATACAGTTGCAGCCTGGCCGTGCTTTGCGGCATTGCCAATGTATTCTTTGCGTGCAAGCTCGTTTGGCGTATGGATTGTAAATGACTTTGTTGCATGATCATAGGTAGCTGTTGTCTCAATCCCTTTCACATTTGAACCGTGATTTGTTTCTGTCATGGCAAAGCAGCCCGGCAGTTCAAGAGTTCCGATATCTCGCAAATATTTCTTATGATGCTTTTCTGTTCCCAGAAAATAAACGCTCATTCCCCAAAGCCCAAACTGCACACCAAACTTTATAACGAGACTTAAATCATGATAACTTAAGGCTTCCATAATAGCAAAGTATTTCGGCATATCGGCCTGTCCGCCATACTCTTTCGGATAGGCCATGGATCCGAATCCCTGTGCAGCCAGCTGTTTGCACCAGCTTAACACCTTCTCGCGGTAAGCGGTAAGATCACCCGGATCTACATATTTAAATTGAGGATCAGACGTTACCGTTTTTACTTTACGGATAATCTCTGCATGATTTCCGTCCAGTAATGCGGCCAGCGTATCAACATCAAATGTGTGTTGTGTAGTTTGCTCAGCGGTAACGGTTTTCCGACTCCCGGAAAGGAAGGCAGAGGCAGCTTCATGGCTAATTAAACCCAGCGTTGCTTCAATACCTGTAAGTGATGGCCGTGCTTTGGTTAGCGCTTCATTGTTGGTTGATCCATTATCATGAAAATTTGCAAGCTTAATACCTAAATCCACCAGGGTATTTGTTCCTTCTGTTCCATCGGCAACTTTGCGAATTGTCTCGCGCCAGCTCATCAACTCATCGGGTGAAGGTGGGGTAGTGGGATCAAGCTGTGATAGCAAAAACCTACGCTCATCAGCAGTCAGCCAGGTTTGGCTATTCACTAACCCTTCGAGCGTAGCAATTTCGCTGGGTGTAAGCACAGCGTCTGACCATACCGTATAAAAAATCGGAAGAAATACATACAACGAAGCATTATCTTTCAGCTGTTTCGATTGAAGCATATAAGACTGGGTTTGGATTGAGTAAAAATACAAAGGATTCGGTAATCTCTTGCATGGTACATAAGACGTTAAATGAGCAGGAAACCTATCTTTGTAACGGGTATGGAAGCAGATAAATCGCAGCCGCAGCGAAAGATTATTCACATTGATATGGACGCTTTCTATGCCTCCATTGAGCAGCGTGATAATCCTCAGTATAGAGGCAAACCAATTGCGGTGGGTGGATCACCTGAAGGCAGGGGTGGCGTAGTTGCAACTGCCAGCTATGAAGCCCGAAAGTTTGGTGTGCGTTCTGCTATGCCTTCCAGGAAAGCGAAACAGCTTTGCAAAGATTTAATTTTTGTCCGACCAAGATTTGATGCGTACAAGCAAGCCTCATTAAAAATAAGAGAGATATTTCAGCGCTACACCGACATCATTGAACCACTTTCGCTTGACGAGGCTTTTCTTGATGTAACGGAAGACAAGCAAAATATCGGTTCAGCTATTGAAATTGCAAAACTCATCCGTCAGGCAATAAAAGATGAGTTGCAGCTTACTGCTTCAGCCGGAGTTTCGATTAACAAGTTCATTGCAAAGATTGCTTCCGATCTGAATAAGCCGGATGGAATTGCGTTTATCGGACCCTCAAAGATCAAAGCATTTATTGAAAAGCTTCCGGTTGAAAAATTCTTTGGTGTAGGAAAGGTCACAGCTGATAAAATGAAGAAGATGGGCTTGCATACCGGTGCTGATCTTAAAAAGCTTTCGGAAGTTGAAATGATTAAAAACTTCGGTAAAACCGGAAGGTTTTATTATAAGATTGTTCGGGGTATTGATGACCGTCCGGTTCAGCCTGATCGGGAGACAAAATCTATTGGTGCAGAAGATACTTTTCGGTATGACCTAACCACCCTGGATGAAATGAATGCTGAGCTCGATGCTATCGCAGATATTGTCCATACGCGGCTTACCCGGAACAAGCTTAAAGGGCGAACAATTACGGTCAAAATTAAGTATCATGATTTTAAGCTTGCGACTCGAAGCCATTCTTTTATAAACCCGATTGATGATTTTGAAACGATTTTAGAAACTGCTAAACAGCTTCTGACTGGAGTAATCACTCATAATTCAAAGGTACGATTGCTTGGCATTTCCCTTTCTAATTTTGGTGATCAGCAAGTAAGAGTCAGGAAAAGCGGAGAAACTGATCAATTAGACCTTTTCTAAAGAATCGCAAAGTTTGATATTCTTGTCAAACAGAGAAAAAACCGCATTCGACAATATTTTCTTACATCCCGCCTGCTTAAAATAAATCAATAGGAGTAACTCCTATATCCTTTCTGTAAATTATTCACTTATTGAAGGTGTCATAATTCAAGCTATTATGAGATTGTCATCAAAATCAAAAAAAGGAAAAACCGTTGCTGATCTTGAGAAGATCGTAGCTGAACAAAAAAGGAACTGGCAAAAGCGAAAAAATTGCTTCAGCAATCGACTAAAGAGCTCGCATCGGCTGCGCAATTGTTCAGACAGAATGAAGCAAGGTTTAATGCCTTGATGGAGAATAGCTATGAAGCGATGGGTCTGTTTGATCAGGATTTCAACATCCTGTACCGAAATCCCGCTGCATATAAGATTTCCGGGTGGACAGCAGATGACCTGCATAATAACCCTCCCATCATGAACATTCACCCGAATGATCAGCCAATGGTTCAGAAGAGAATTGCTGAAATATTGCTGACAAAGAATGAGCCTGTTTATATAAACTTCCGCTCAAGACATAAGAATGGTCATTATCTCTGGGTTGAAGGTATTTATGTGAACAAGCTGGATGATGATCTTGTGAAGGCTATTGTAATTAATCTTCGCGACATAACATCCCGTAAATCTGCCGAACAGGTGGCAGCAAATTCAGAAGCTAATCTTAACACAATTTTTGAGAATATGTCAGAAGGAGTTGTGCTGATGGATGCTGACGGTACGATAAAAGTTTTTAATAAAAACGCGATTCGTTTCGCTAAGATTGGAACGGGCAAAATCCTGGCTATTGGAGATAATATCACCAATTATATTGATAGTCCACGGAAAGAATTTTTTAACAGCATCGAAAAGATAATTCGCTCAGGGAAGAGCTTTGAGTACGATAGGGAAGTTACAGAGAATGGAAAGAATTATTGGATTAACGTATCGATAAGCTCCATCCTGAATGAAGGCCAGGTGTCGGGGGTGTGTATGGTAACACGAGACATTACAGCGAGAAAAGAAGCCGAGCTTGAAATTAAAGAACGAGAAGAGCAATTTCGAACATTGATTGAACGAATCTCTGATGCGTTCATTTCTTTTGATAAGGATTTGCGGTATACGTACATGAATAGAAAGGCAGGCGAGATAACGCACCGCGACCCACAAAGCCTGATCGGGAAATACGTGTGGGATGTATTTCCGGAAGCTGTAGGATCCAGTACCTATGAAACATTCAACAAAGCGATGAGTGAACAGGTGTATTTGTGCAATACCGATTACTTTGAGCCGCTGAATTTATGGCAGGAGAACCATTTGTATCCCTCGCCAACTGGTCTTTCTGTCTTTATACGGGATATTTCAGAACGAAAACGTGCTGAGAAAAAATTAATGGAAAGTGAACAGCGATTCAGGGCACTTATAGAAAATAGTGCTGATGCAGTGGTGTTGACGGATTCGAACCTTCAGGTTACATACCAAAGCCCTGCAGTGGAACGAATGACGGGTATCAGTATTGAGCATCGAAAAGCTAATCCGGGCGCAAAATATTCGCATCCGGATGATCAGGTGGCAATTAATGAAGCAGTTCGTAATTCATTGCAGCAGCCCGGTGTTCCGGTTCCGTTTCAAAGCAGATTCCTTCATCTGAATGGAAGCTACATCTGGATTGAAGGCATGGCTACCAATCTGCTTCATGATCCGTTTATTAATGCGCTCGTGTTTAACTATCGCGATGTGAGCGAGCGTAAGAAAGGTGAGGAAGAAATATTGAGACTGAATGATGAACTGGAAAGTAAGGTTACGCAACGCACAGAACAGCTTGAGGTGCTGAACAAAGAACTGGAAAGCTTCACCTATTCCGTTTCGCACGATTTGCGCGCGCCCTTACGCATTATAGATGGGTTTAGTCAGATAATTCTGGAAGATTACGGTGAGCAACTTGACGCTTCCGGAAAAAAGAACCTGAATGTAATTGTCAACAACGCCAAGCGCATGGGGATGCTGATCGATGACCTGCTGAACTTTTCAAAAGTTGGAAAAACTCAGCTTAGAGTCTCTCAAGTAAACATGAACTCACTTGTTTCGGAGACTTTGGAAGAATTGAGGTTGAGTAAAATAGAAATACCGAACAATATTCATATTGGTGAACTTTTTTCAGTTAAAGGAGATAGTGCTTTACTCAAACAGGTGTGGATGAACCTGATCTCTAATGCAATTAAGTATTCTGCTAAAAAAGAAAATCCTGAAATCAATATCGGTTCGTATGAAGATCAGGGTCGGGTAGTCTACTACGTTAAAGATAATGGAGCGGGATTTGATATGCTCTATTCCAATAAGTTGTTCGGAGTGTTCCAGCGATTGCATAAGCTTGATGAGTTTACCGGAACAGGAGTAGGGCTCGCACTCGTGCAGCGTATTGTTACCCGGCATGGGGGGTCTGTATGGGCTGAAGGTAAGGTAAACGAGGGCGCAACTTTTTTTGTTGCCTTACCCCTCAGATAAATCATTGGATTTGCGATTGCTTTTTTCGAGTGTTACGCTTATTTCTGTAACAATCGCGTCAAGCTTTTGAGTTGAATCATCGAGGTGGGTCAGCGTATTCTTACCCTCTTCACTAAGGGATTCCCTCTTTAAAAGATTAGCGAGCCCTAATATACTCGCAACGGGCGCTCTCAGCTTGTGCGCGTTTATAAAAGCTGCTTCTTCCAGGGCAAGATTCTTCTTTTCGAGCTCGGCTGTCCGCGCTTTCACAATACCTTCCAGATTTTCGTTTATGCGTTCAATTTCCCGGGCTTGAATTTTGATTTCACGATTACTCATTTGCAGGGCTAGCCTGGCTTTAATCTCGCGCACGGTAAGGTTGTATCGTGTATTGATCAGGATTCCCATAAACGCAGCCACTACAGCAAGAAGTAGCCCGCCATTCAAAAAGAATTCTCTCACATCGATACTTGCGTTAACCCCAATAAAATATGCAATGAAAATGGCTGAGATAAAGGTAATGGCAATAGAGTAATACCATTCCCATAAAATAAACATGGCCGCTCCAACCAAGAGAGCCATGAAATTAAGATTATGTGCCAGCAAATCGTCATTTTGTATCAGATTATACGTATACGAGTTTTGGAGCGCAATCATCAGGAATGTAATAATGGTAAGCGCGCGAAGCGAAATACCTGTCCGGTTTCGGGTAATTAACAATGCGAATGTGGTTCCTGAAACGATCAGGCGAATTATCAAAAGCTGTTTCCAGCTCTCACCGACATTCATGTAATCTGTTACGGCAAACAGTGGATCGACAATGATGGCAATCCACAAAACAGTACGGTGATATCGCATGGAAGATTTCTCCAGTTCGGGCTGCCATTCTGCCGGAGTAATGCCTACAATTTGCCGATTGGCAACTACATGTGGTGTTGTGGGCATTTTTTAAAAGATAGATATAAAAAAATATGGCAATACCGCCATTTTAAAGATCATTGTGTTATTCACGTAACAAAGAAACTACAAAAATCTGTAATCACACTAATGTTTAACCAGCTTACCGGTTTTTAATACACCCGCTTTTCCGGATAGTTGATAAAAATATGTTCCGGGAGCAAGCTCATGAATATCAATCTGTGCTTTGCGACCTTCTGAAATAAAGCCTGTCTGTAGTGTGGATGAACCCGCATTATTATTAAGTGTGATTCTGAATTTTTTTTCAGAACCTGGAAGATTTTCGATGATCATGTATGTACTGGATGGATTAGGATAAATTTTTATAGTTGATGATGTTTCCGTACTTGTGCCGGTTATTGTTTTCTGAACGTTAAGCTTGTTAAGAATCCGCATTACCCACTGTGTATACATTTTACCGGAAGGATGAAGACCGTCAGAAGCGATAAGGTCAGGCTTTTCAAGTCCAAGCCGGGAGATATCTGTAATTTCAACATATGTAATTCCCATTCTCTCTGTCACCGACTTGTTTGCACTGTTAAAAGCGTTAATGCCCGCAGAGATAACCGGTTGATTATTTACCCCGAAAGGGGTATACCCATAATCCGGAATAGACACGACAAAAACGTGGTCTTTTTTGCCCCCTGCAAGCGTAACAGCTATGTTTAATAGTTCTTCAAACTCAGGTTCGTAATCGGTAACAGATCTTCCCTGATAGTAGTTGTTAACACCAATCAGAAGCGATACCAGGTTATATGAATTTGTAAGATTGGTATTTTGAATAGCAGCTTTCAGGTTATCTGTTCGCCAACCGGTGGTGGCAATAATCTGCGGATCAAAACATGCGAAGCCTTTTTCTCTGAGCGAATCAATAAGTTGAGCCGGCCAGCGCTCAGATACCGGAACACTTTGACCAATTGTGTAAGAATCGCCCAGTGCCATAAACCGAACTTTTTCTTCCGTTTGGATTTGTGTATAAACGGATAGCGGGCTCAAAAGAAGCAGTAAAGGCGCGATTTTTAACAAACTGGGCATTATTTCATCATATACGTATTTAACAGGCAGGCTGGTTTTTTGTTTGATCAGTATTTAAATATATAAGTCACGAAATAGAAAAACCATCTTTAGAATTCAATTGGTTTTTGTGTCAGCATTCGTGTGCAATGGTACCGATGAAAGTGCAGATGATTTCATTTCAGCCGGACTCCGGTTCATGAAGTAGATCTCATTAAGCTATAAATCATTCTCGGTAGCACGTTCTAATCCGATTGATTCGCTCAAGTATGAATAAAAAAATCCGGGACAAATTGCCCCGGATTTTATAAACCCCACTTACCCGCATTTAGTCAACTTTCACAACGGTGTTGCTTGAGAAAGTCAATTTATATG
The DNA here is from genome assembly GCA_964534735.1 of uncultured Roseivirgaceae bacterium. Lineage (GTDB taxonomy): Bacteria > Bacteroidota > Bacteroidia > Cytophagales > Cyclobacteriaceae > UBA2336. The sequence continues at coordinate 7,527 of CAZHQP010000006.1, read as the reverse complement.
TGTCGCCAGCTACTTTAATCGTTGCAGTACCATCACTGTTAAAGGTTACATCGGCATCAAAAGAGTAGCTTCCTCTTCCTTCAATTGATCCGCTTGCGCTTACGTCAGCTTTACCGCTTGTGATTTTACCATTTGATTTGCTAACCAATACTGCGTCTGCATCGATGTCAATGTTATGCTGACCTTCTTCTGATACTTCACCATTTTCTTTCGTAGCAAACGAGCCCGAGCGATCATACGAACCATTAATTGTATATGAATCATCGGTTTCGCCCAATGAAGTAATAGTTAAATCACCGTTACCGGAATACTCAGATTCAAAACGCGGTCCATCGTAGCTACCGGTATAGTCAAACTCTGCATTGAAGCTTTGTGGCTCATCGTTTTCATTACAAGTCAGTGCTACGTTATAGTTGTAGCTCAGGCTGAATATAATCTGGCCGAACGTGCCGCCAAGATCGAAATCACCTTCATTTGTATACCCGCATTCCTGCAGTTTTCCGGATGAATTAGCATTATCTGCCAGGTCCGCTGATTGTTCGGCTGAACCTGCAAAACCAGACTGTCCCATGGAAGAAGCTACCATTTCAGCTTGTTCTTCAGAAGACAGCTTAGCGGTATTCTTGTTATCATCATCATTACATGCTACTGCCAGTAATGCCAGCATTGCGATTGCACCTATCTTTAACGTTTTCATTTTTTTTAAAATTTGATTGAACATTTATTTCCCGTTAGATCATAAATGGCGTGCAAAGTTTAACACGATTTTTCCTGATAGCGGGAATGATCAATCAGAAGCGGATAATGCCGATAAACGACCATAAGCTCCGGGGAAGCGTTAACAAGAAAACTTATTGAATTTCCAGAATGGTAAATTCACTTCCATTGAAGGATATAGAACTTTTCGCCTCCAAACCAAGTAACTTTTGAGCAATAGGTGCATCTGCAGAAATGACAAAGAAGCTTTTGTCATTTACTAAAAGCTCACCTGCATGAACAGCTATGTAGAAATTTCCCCGGGTAGTGAAGACCAAACTACCCGTCTTTATCAGATCGCTGCATTCAACTGGATTGATACGACTAAGCTCTTGCTTCATTCGCTTTACGTTTTCCAGCTGTAACGTATATTTTTCGATTTCGAGCTGCGCCATTGCCCTCCCGGTCTCATATTTATCTCCGGCTGTACTTTTGGTTTCTTCATTAGCGGAAGACTGAATCTCCCTGATAGCCTGTGAAAGCGTTTCAAGCCGACTGTTAAGCTGGCTGAGACATGCACTGTGCAGGTTCTGCTTAAGGTTTTTCAATGCCTCCGTAAAAGAATTAATTCGAAAGAACAAGTTACTTTACTCAACATCTCCCTCTTCATCTTCTGCGATCCAGAAATCCGGTTTTGAAGCAGTGCCGGCAGTAAGTCTGCAATCTGTACAATAGTCTCGCCCGATTTGAAAGCCTGCTACAACGGGTGCGTCATCACCTTCAATGGTTGTGTAAATAGGTTCTAGTGGTATCCAGTAATTCAGAAAGGTGCTAAAATTAGGATCACTCAAAAGAACGTTACCTACCGGATCTCCGCAGGGAGTAGTATATGGAAAATCAGAAATCGCTTCGCGATGCAAAAAGAATCTTTTTGTATGACTTGTGTATGCGCCAATATAACCTATTACAGGTTCATCGGATGTTGTGCACCGAATGTTGCCGGTTTGTTGAGAGGGTTGAGAATCGAAAAAGCTGCCCAGATCACTGGTATTCTTTTTCATAAGTTGCAGATATTCAAATTCTTCAAGTGTTAATGCACGCTGTTTAACAAGTACACTGTAACGCCAGCCTAAGCGTGGATCTGTGATATAAAACGTTTTCAATGGAAATAAACTAATGACATCGGAGGTGAGTTTGGCTGATGTGGCAATCAGGAGATCGTCATTTTTGTCATATTTCCAGCAATAATACATGCTGCGCGATTCATCGATAGTTCTGGCTCTTGGGGCACCATTTTCCCATGCCCAGTCGCTGCGAAAGGTTGAGCGCACTTCCCAAACCTCCTCGTACTCCCATTTATAATACAGTGTTCCATTTGATGGATCGTGAGTGTTTGCGTAAATAGTAATGAAATCATCCTGATCTCTTTTCCAGTTAACACTGTCAATGGGTGGTGTAGTCGCAGGTGTTGTAAAGTCTGAAAGATATGTTTTCCCATTAAGCTCAATTCTCAAGCGATAGTCAGCAACGACATCAAGATTCAAAATGGCTGATTCGTATTCACCATTGCCGTTATTATTTAAAGCATATTCGGTATTCTGATCGTCTTCAATAAAAATAGTCGCTCCCGATTCAGGTATCAATTCACTTTTTTGATTCAAAGGAATTACACGAGATAGCTTAATGCGAGTTGCACCTTCACCTGCATTAATAAATCCTTCAACTACGAGAAAATTTGAGTTCTTAAACCGGGAGACTGCTTCAAAAGGCTCTTTGCAAGTCTGAAAGACCAGCATCAATAACATAAAACCAAACGGAAGTTTGATTTTTTCCACTGTTCAACGGGTTAAAATTTTAAATTGAAGTTCACAAAAGGAATAAGCGTACCTAAAATTGATAACTTATACCCATTAATTACGCCATTCTCACTGGTATAGTATACCGAATAGGGATTTTTTCGACCTGTAACGTTATACACGCCCACAGTCCAGGAGGTATGGATAAGCTGCTTAACCTTATGATTTCCTTCTATGTTAGCTGAAAAATCCATCCTGAAGTAATCCGGGATGCGATAGCCATTACGATCTGAGTAAAGTGTTTTAGGCGAGCCTCCGTAATAAAATACACCAATTGGTATTGTTACCGGTCTTCCTGTGCTATATGTTGAATTTAACGAAAAGCTAAGCCTGCGGGTGATCTTTTGATTTAATACCAGATTAAAATCGTGCGGCTTATCATAGCTGGCCGGATAATATTCACCCCGGTTAATTTGTTCACCCGCAATCGGATCGTCAACTTTTAACAAAATACGTGAGTACGTATAGCTGACCCAGCCGTTAAGCTTTCCGGAAGGTTTTTTGATCATAAACTCGGCACCGTAAGCCTTGCCCTTGGTAGTCATGACATCCGTTTCCACGTGATCGTTCATAATCAACACAGACCCACTCTTATAATCGAGGTAGTTCTTAATATCTTTTTTATAGACTTCAACAGATGTTTCAATCGTTTTAAAAACCTTGTTATAAAATCCAACAGAATATTGCTGGCTAAATTGTGGCTTGATGTTCGGGTCGCTGAGCTTCCACGTATCGGTAGGAGAGATAGCTACCGTGTTTGACAACATATGGATGTATTGGCGTAACGAATTGTAACTTGCCTTGACCGAAAAATTTTCTGTAATGGCATACCGGGCAGATACCCTTACCTCTGGTCCGTGATAGGTTTGGATTACCTCATTTTTCCCAAAGGTCTGTGTGCCAATGATTGTATCTTCTGTTCTTGGCACTCCAGGTGCGTATCGATTAATAGTTTGACCTCCCAAATAATTGAACATCGAATACCGCAGCCCAACATTTACTGAAAGCTCAGGAGTTATTTCATATAAGTCTTCAGCAAATACGGCTGTCTCAAGTCCATGCTCCGGTTCAACAACATCAGGACGAACGGCAGATTGACTGGTGGCAGGATTATATGTACCCGGATTGATTGAATAGTAGATGCCGCTTGCACCAAATTGCAGTGTGTGCTGTGTTCCTAATTCATACGTGAAATTAGCTTTCAGATTGGTTTGATTAATTGCAAACTTTAACTCATATGCATATTGCGGATCGGACGTGCTGGTGCTTCCATAATCATAGTGATCAATCCCAACGATAAATTCACCAAACAACTTGTCGCTGAACTCACTTGTATATGTTGCAGAAATATTGCGGTTGGTATACCGGTATGTTGTATCGGTATTGAGATTTGATTCATCGTGGCTCATGTACCCGCTTACCGATACGGTATTCTTATCATTGATTTTTCCGGTAAGTGTAGCGTTAACATCATAGAAGGAAGCTCTGCTGTTCTTGAAGCCCGAGCTTTTTGGAACAAGATTAAATACCCAGTTTGAATACGTAGTACGGGCACCCACAAGTAAAGAAACCTTATCTTTCCAAAGCGGACCTTCAAGATTAAGTCTGCTGGTTAATACGCCAAGCCCGGCTGTTCCTTTAAACTTCTGCATGTCGCCCTGACGGCTCGTTACTTTTAACACGGATGATAATCTTCCACCATAATTTGCAGGAATTGCACTCTTAAAGAGCTCTACTTCTTTGATTGATTCTGAATTGAACGATGAGAAGAATCCGAAAAAGTGAAACGGGTTATAAATAGTCGAATTATTAAACAGGATCAGATTTTGATCGCTTGCACCGCCCCGAACATTGAAACCTGAGCTTGCTTCACCAACCGTTTTTACACCCGGCAACGTTAACATCGCTTTCAATACGTCCGCTTCACCAAAAGAGGAAGGAATGTATTTGATAGTTTGAATGTCGAGCTTCTCTACACCCATTTGCAGGCCTTTCACGTGCGACTCGCGGTCCGAAGTAACAATCACTTCTTTCAGGTTTGCACTTTCAGAAGCCATCTCAATGTTTAACCGTCCATCCGAATGAAGCACAATTGTTCTTGTTGTCGCTTTCATGCCAATACTTCGGATGATCAACTGTTGTTTTCCGGTTGGAAGCTCTAATCGATAATTTCCTTTTTCATCGGTGGCGACACCGGCAGTCGAATTCTGTACAGTAACCGCTGCGCCAATAATTGGCTCTCCCGTGCTGATCGATTTAATAGTACCGCTAACAGTTGCCCTGGCTTTGCCTGAACCTTTTATCCCAACATCAAAAACTCTTCGCTCGTTCAAAGCCGCAATACGATTTCGCTCCTCATCATCTACTGGTGCTGCTCGCTGAGGGCCGGTGTTTTGATCACCGATAATATCTGAAAGCAATTGTGTTGTGATGACAATGTCTTTAGTTAAGAATACATTCAATTGCGGATCAATTGCATAATGATATGCAGTATTCTTGAATGCTTCATCAAGAATAAATCCAAGGGGTTTGCGTTCAGCGGAAATTGTTATTGTAAACTTGTCAAAATCAGAAGCGCGGAAATAAAAATGAAAATCTGCCTGTGACTCTACAGCAGTAACCAAGTCATTGAGTGAAGCATTCTTTAAGTCTACAGAGATCAGTACTTGATTTTCTTTCTGACCCAGGACGGGTGATAAAAATCCTGCAAGGAAGAACAAGCCAACAATAACAAAAGTTTTTTTTCTCAAAATTGGCCATTTTAAAAAAATTAAATTCTTCAAGAGTAGTAGAATGGTTAGGTTTAACAAGTCGACTAAGATTGTTAAGATAATAATCTTAGTCCACTCTACAAATATAATCATGTTGCGCCCATCAAGCCATACCTAATCACACAGAAATGCCAACGCTAAAAGATGTTCTAAAACCACTCATCATAACAGGTTTAATTGCTGGCACACTGGACGGTCTCGCTGCCTGTATCATGTACATTATTTCTTTCGGGAAAGACCCGATGAATGTTTTCAGATATATTGCTTCCGGGGCTTTCGGAGCGGATGCTTTCACCGGTGGAATACCGATGGCTATCTGGGGAATTCTTTTTCATTACGTAATTGCCTTCGGCTGGACAATCCTGTTTTTCTGGCTTGCAATCAGATTCAGTATTTTAGCAACACGATGGATTATTTACGGTATTGTATATGGCATTTTCGTGTGGGCAATGATGAACCTGGTAGTCGTTCCATTAAGCCTGGTGCCGATGAAATCGGGAGGAAGAGAATGGTTCGGTATGATTAAAGCAGCTCTCGTTCTTATTATGTGTATTGGCTTACCTGTTTCATATTCGGCAAAGCGGCATCTCTCAAAACGCACTTAATCTTTTGGTAATCAGGCTAAACTCTGCAAGGTTTTGATTTATTGAATGTTAGTGATAAGTTGACAGCTTATTGCACCTTAAAATTGCCGAAGGAAAGCCAGTATGGAGGAGAATGTGCTCTTGTTTCTTGATTTTTTAAACCCTGAGAACATTATCCGGTTTGGAGGCTTTGCGCTTCTGATTGCGATCATTTTTGCTGAAACAGGCGTTTTTTTTGGATTTTTTCTGCCCGGAGACTCACTGTTGTTTATTGCTGGACTGCTCTCAGAGAGCGAATACCTCGATGTTCATGTATCAGTGATGATCCCTGTGCTCATCATCGCGGCAGTTGCGGGATCTACAACAGGCTACTTTACCGGTAAATGGGCTGGCAACTATCTGAGAAACAGGAAAGAGAATTTCTTTTTCAA
>CAZHQP010000006.1:0-1179 GCA_964534735.1 uncultured Roseivirgaceae bacterium | reverse complement strand
GAACTGACACATGATTTTTATGACCGCCATGGAATGATGGCGTTTATTCTTGGCCGTTTCTTACCCGTTATCCGGACGTTCGTAACCATCCTGGCAGGAACAGTGAACATTAACTTTCCCCGATTTTTCATTTTTAATGTAGTAGGGGCTTCGCTCTGGATAACCTCCATGATCATGGCGGGGAATCTCTTAGGTAAGGCTTTCCCGGATCTTCCGGATTATTTGGAGATCATTGTGGTTGCTATGATCTTGATTTCGGCTGTACCCGTTGCCATAACCTGGTTCCGGGCAAGACGTAAGCTTCGCGAGCAAAATAATGCTGATAATATCAAGTAAGTCAACTCATTAGATTCGAACTACAAACCACTGGTTCGGTCTCGGATTTATGTGATGCTTTGTGAACGAAAACGTTTGTTGTTCTGAAAAGCATTTTCTCATTTCTGAACAGTTATATAGACAGATTATAAATAGGCAAAAAAACCCCTTATCATAGCTGATTTTGGGGTTTTGGTAGTACTTTTAGCGGTCGATTATATATGGAAGAATCAAGCCTGGCCCAATACTTACCCATAGCCCTTATGTTCCTCGTGGCAATCGGTTTTGTCGGCCTCACCATGGTAGGAACACACCTCTTAGGACCCAATAGGAAAACTCAGGTTAAGCAGGACAGCTTTGAGTGTGGTATCGAAGCCAAAGGCAATGCACGTGCACCTTTTAACATCAAGTACTTCCTGGTAGCCATTCTGTTTGTGCTGTTTGATGTGGAAGTAATCTTTATGTATCCATGGGCTGTTAATTTCAGAGACTTTGGTTTGTTTGGATTCCTCGAGATGCTCGCCTTCATTGGCATTCTGCTCGTTGGATTCTTCTATATAATCAAGAAAGGAGCACTGAAGTGGGAGGATTGAGGAATGTTATCGCAGCAACGGCTGTTCAATAAACATGGAAACGACAACTAAGAAGTCAGACTTAATAATAGGGCAGAAGCCGGAAGGATATGAAGGCGCAGGTTTTTTTGCCACATCTTTGGATAAGGTCGTGGGCATGGCCCGCAAGAATTCGATTTGGCCTTTACCATTCGCTACCTCATGCTGCGGAATCGAATTCATGGCTACCATGGGATCTCATTATGACCTTGCAAGGTTTGGAGCTGAGCGCTTAAGCTTTAGCCCGCGACAA
>CAZHQP010000005.1:0-28722 GCA_964534735.1 uncultured Roseivirgaceae bacterium | reverse complement strand
TATGACGGATATTATCTGAACAGAATCAATTCGTTCGCTGTTCAATAAAATGGGTCATTACGAAAAGGCAGGATTCGACCGCATTGCCTCAGCTTCTCCAAAAGAGGATCCTAAAGATATTTACGGCTTAATGCCAGCCGACAGATCGAAGCCTTATGATACGCTGGATATCATTAAACGACTGGTTGACAATTCCGAGTTTGATGAATACAAAGCCTTGTATGGTAAAACATTGATCTGCGGAACTGCCCGCATTGACGGCTGGGCGGTAGGAATTGTTGCCAATCAACGCAAAGTTGTTAAGAGCAAAAAAGGCGAGATGCAGATGGGTGGAGTAATTTATTCTGACTCTGCTGACAAGGCAGCCCGGTTCATCATGAACTGTAATCAGCGTAAAATTCCTTTGGTGTTCCTGCAGGATGTCAGCGGATTTATGGTGGGGAGTAAAGCCGAACATGGGGGAATCATTAAAGATGGAGCCAAGATGGTGAATGCCATGGCAAACTCAACCGTACCCAAGTTTACGTTTATGATCGGTAACTCATATGGAGCCGGTAATTATGCCATGTGCGGAAAAGCCTATGATCCGCGGTTGATCTACGCCTGGCCTTCAGCTCAGATAGCTGTAATGAGCGGAGCTGCAGCAGCAAAGACTTTATTACAAATCCGGGTTGCTTCATTGAAAGCGCAGGGAAAGGTTATTGAAAAAGATGAGGAGACGGCACTGTTAAAAGAAATTACCGATCGGTATAACGAGCAGTTGAGTCCGTATTATGCTGCTTCCCGCATTTGGGTAGATGGAGTTATTGATCCATTGGAAACCCGGAAAGTTATTTCAATGGGTATCGAAGCTGCGAATCACGCTACCGTAGAAAAATTTAATGTAGGAGTTATCCAAACCTGATTATTTTTGCAGGAAGCATTACGTGATGAGTGAAAACAAGCTTAGCGATCGGGAATTAAAAGCACTGGTATCTTTATTAGACGACCAGGATGATCAGATCGTTAACCAGATTGTTGATAAGATCCGTTCGCTTGGCAAGGAGATCATTCCGTTTTTAGAGCAGGAGTGGGAGAGCAATTTCAATCCATCTGTGCAGCGCAGGATTGAAGAGCTTATTCATGACCTTCAATACGAGCGATTAAAGGATCGTGTTAAGGAATGGTATGAAAGCAAGGATCAGGATCTGCTCACCGGGCTTTGGCTGGTAGCCACCTATCAATATCCTGACCTGGAATTGGAGAAGCTGAAGCAGGAGCTTGAGCAGATCTATTACGATGCGTGGCTTGAGTTTAAACCCGATTTATATCCGTATGATCAGGTTAAAGTTTTGAACAGCGTATTGTTCAACAAGCTGAAATTTGGCGCTAACACGAAGAATTTTCATTCGCCTGGAAATTCAATGATCAACGTGGTGTTGGAGACCCATAAGGGCAACCCGATTACTCTATGCATCATTTATATGCTGGTAGCGCAAAAGCTGAAGATGCCCGTGTATGGGGTTAACCTGCCCAATTTGTTCATCGTAACATACAAAGAAGAGAAAAATCAGTTCTACATCAATGCTTTCAACAAAGGCCTGATCTTCACGAAACAGGATATCGAAAACTATATCCACGAGCTACGCCTCACTCCTCAGGACTCATTCTTTGAGCCGTGCTCAAACCTTGAAATTATCCGCAGGGTTTTCCGCAACCTGATCATGTCATTCGATAAAATGGGTGAACATGCAAAAGCAGAAGAAGTAAAAGAGCTTTTGCTGATCATTGCGGATGGTGCGGATTTGGGGGTTTAAGCTTGCGATATAAGGCCGTCATCCTGAGCAGCGCAAAGGATCTCTATATTTAGTACTCAAAATTAGGGGATGTTTCGCTTTCGCTCAACATGACGTAGTAGTTGAAATTGCTCTAAGATATTAAAATTCATTTCTTAATGCTACATCCTACAGGTCTCACATCGGCTACCTCAATTTTTTGTCCGGCTAAAAGTTTTGTAATCGCATCTTTTAGATAAGAAACTTTTACCTCTTTTTCAGATTGCGCATTGTCATCAATGGCTCCGCGGTATACTACTTTAAAATCGGTACCTGATTTCTGCAGTAAAAATCCTTCCGGACTTTTTCTCGGATTCAGACTGGATAAAAGCTTTTGATCTTTATCGGCCAGGTATGGTACAGGCAGTTTGCACTGATCAGCATAGTTTTTCATCTGATCAACCGTTTCCGTTGCTTCGTTGCTGGAGTTAACCAACAAAACCGGAATTTTACTGTTGTATTGAACTGCTAACGATTTGATTCTGTTCAGATAATATCCGTCATATGGACAGCCATTGCTGGTGAAAATAATTACTATTCCCGGAGATGAAGCAAAGCTTTCCAGGGATACATCTTTTCCATCAGTCGCATTTTTTAATGTAAAATTTTGAAGTGTCTGCGCGAAAGAAGCTGAGCTGATCAGCATAAAAAAGATAACCAGACTTTTCATAACTCTATGTGTTAAGTACAACTGTAAATCCATTGTGAACCTCATAATATAAAGGTATGGTCGTTTCGGTATTGTTTACAATAATTCTGCCAGTAATGTTGCCCTGATTTTGAAGTATAAACGGAGTTATTCTCATGTTTTCAGCAAACACCAAATCTTTTTTTCCATAGATCTTGATCAAGGCTTCTTTTGCACACCAGTAAATACAATGTTTTGTTTCGTCATTTCCGGCATCAGCTAATTCGGTTGGATGTAAAACCCGTGGCCCGATTTTTAAAAGCTTGGCTTTGATCTGTTCCACATCAATGCCGACCGATTTTGTCTGATCAATCAATGCGCCAACGTATGGATACGAATGGCTCAATGAAAGCTGATAGTTGTTATTCCTGAAAAAAGGTTTCCCGAACTCATCTTTGATAATGCCTTCAAATTTTACCGACTGTTTCTCAAGCAATGTTTTGGCAAGCACGCGTCCAACACAAAACTCCAGTCTTTTTTGTTCATGAGTGATATTTGCGGGGATCGTTTCAAATTCTTTGATCTGATGAATCAACTCGTCTTCCGTTTCGCGGATATGCCACAAGCCCCAGGCACCCTGATTTGACGATTCTAATTTCTCGAGAGGCATTGATTATCCGTGTTTATCTTTCAATTTTGTAAAAATCCGGTACAATCCATAAAGATGCACAAAGTTAACGTTGCCAGGCTTACTGCGTTCACGGGCCACCGCGACTGTGTGTATGCATTACAGCCATCGAACAGTGCAAATATTTTTTTTAGCGGTGCAGGTGATGGAATGATCGTGCAGTGGGATCTGAACAATCCGGACGAAGGCCAGCTCATTGCAAAGCTTCCAAACTCCATTTACGGGCTTCACTATCATACTGAAAATAACCTGCTTTTGGTGGGACATAACTATGATGGAATTCATGTTCTTGATTGGGAGAATAAAAGGGAACTTGCATCGTTACATATAACCCGGGCGGCTATTTTTGACATCCAATCATTCGGGAGCAAGATCTTTGTTGCCTGCGGAGACGGTAGTATAGTATGCATTAACCTCGAAAGACTTGTGGTGACGGATCAGAATAAACATTCAGATAAAAAAGCCCGGACAATCGCCATCCATGCGAAACGGGGAGAAATGGCCGTTGGGTATAGTGATCACTACATCCGGATTTTTGATATCGATTCGCTCACGCTGAAGCATGAATGGAAGGGACATTTGAACTCGGTTTTTACGTTACGCTACTCGCCTGACGGCAATTTTCTGTTCAGCGGGTCGCGTGATGCACGCCTGAAAGTCTGGGATGTTCAGGCAGGGTATTTGCAGGCTGCGGAGGTTGTGGCGCACATGTATGCAATAAACTGTATTGAATTTAGCCCGGATGCTAAACATTTCGTAACTTGTAGCATGGATAAGTCCATTAAGGTGTGGGACACCGAGGGACTGCAGCTTTTGAAGGTAATCGATAAAGCGCGGCATGCCGGACACGGAACCTCGGTTAACAAGCTTTTGTGGACTTCTTTTGAGTCGCAACTTTTGAGTGCCAGTGATGATCGAAGTATCTCAGCCTGGCAGATTTTTTCAACGTAAGGCTCGCGAAAGCGGTCATTTTTTAAACGTATTAAAAGGTAAAGGCTATGAAAATTACACCACTTGAAATCCGGCAAAAGGCTTTTGGGAAAAACCTTCGCGGATACAACCAGGATGAAGTAAACGCATTTTTGCAAATCCTGTCCCAGGAATGGGAGCGCATTTACGATGAGAACAAAGAGCTCCGCATCAAGCTTGAAGCAACTGAGCGTGAAGTATTGAAATTGCGTGAAGTTGAAAGCTCATTATATAAAACATTAAAGACAGCCGAAGATACTGGCGCAAATGTGATTGAGCAGGCGCGTCAGGCTGCTGAACTGAATATGCGTGAATCGCAGCTTAACGCGGAAGCAATCCTGAATGAAGCGAAGACAAAAGCGCGCAATGTGATTGAAGAATCAGAATCACGCTCGAGAAATACACTGGTTGAAATGGAAGAGCGGTTGAAAACGCTCGTTGAGAATTACAAAAAACTGGAGAGCACACGCGATGATCTGTTGCAGGACCTGAAACGCATCTCGCAAGACAGTATCGAGCGCGTGGAACGTATCCGGAATGCAACCAAAAACTTTGATGCCGACAAGTATGCTGCTGAAGCAAAAGCCGGACTTCAAAGAACTATTTCTCCCAATGCCACGATTTCAACGCCAACACCGTTTGAAAGCAAACCAACACCTGCACCGATAGTTTTTGAATCCGGTGAAGAGTTTAATGTAGAGCAGCAGGCTGTAGTGGAAACCGCCACGCGTAAAGTAAAATCATTTTTTGACGAGATTGAATGATTAGTCGTATAGCGCTGGAAGGACTGGAGTTCCATGCTTTTCATGGCGTATATCCGCACGAGCGTGAATCAGGCAACTGGTTTGAAGTAGATGTCGCGGTTGATACCGATTTCTCAAAAGCTGCTGAAACCGATGAACTTTCCGGTACGGTTGATTATGAAATAATTTACCAAGTGGTAAAGCAGGAGATGGATAAACCCTCCAAGTTGCTCGAAACGGTTGGAGATAATATTGTTGATGAGATTCTGAAGCGATTTGCTAAAGTCGCCAATGTTGAGTTGAAGATCTCCAAGATCAATCCTCCGATCGGAGGGAAAGCAAAGAAGGCTACTATATTTATTTCAAAGAAAAGATAATCAGGCCGATTGTTCGGCCTTTTCATTTTCATTCGGATCAACAAACATAAATCCTCTCGCGTCCGCACCTTCGTAAAAATCAACTTCTTTGCCGATAATGTACATCGTGTGCTTCTTTTCGATAAGCACCGGAATTCCGTTTTCTGCGTAGGCGAGATCGGTATCTTTTTTCTTATCGAAGCCGATAATAAGCGAAACACCACCACATCCGCCACCCCGAATGCCTACACGTAGTGAGTAGTCTGCCGGAATGTTCTTCGTCTGCATGATCTTACGGATCTCTTCAGCAGCCCTGGCAGAAATGGTAACGGGATTAACGGGTGAAAACATCGGTGCAGATTCGCGTTGGTGCCTTAAAATTATCTAAATTTCAAACACAAACAGAACCCGAATAATTCCTATGGACGCAGTTATTGAATTTGGCAAAATACTCATACCGGCCTCAATCGTGCTTTATGCAGCTTACCTGCTGGTGCGGTCGTTTTTAGCCAAAGAAATAGAGCTTAAAAAGCTGGAGATCAGGGGGCGCAGCATCGAGACTGTGCTGCCGTTACGTCTTCAGGCGTATGAGCGCATGTGCTTATTTTTAGAAAGGATCAGTCCCCAGAATTTATTGGTTCGACTGAATGTTGGGCTTATTCCATCCAAGGAGTTTCACCAGATGCTTTTGAATGAGATTCGAAACGAATACAATCATAATGTGTCTCAACAGGTATTCATGACCGAGCCGGTTTGGGAAAATATCAAGAATGCAAAGGAAGACCTTGTATTAACGATCAACGATGCCGCTTCTGAAATGAGCGCGGAGTCATCCAGCCTCGATCTTTCGAAGAAAATCTTTGAACGCTATATCAATAAGCCAGTCGATCCGGTTGCGCATGCATTAACCGAATTAAAACGCGAAATTCAGATCACTTTTTGAAAAATCCATTCTTTGATATGGCCCTGGCTAAAGCTGCGCGACTGGCAGGTAAGCCGGGCCGAATTGCTTTATTGCTAACGAAGCTGGGTGATAGACTTACAAAGGTCGACTGGAAAGCTTTCTCGGTAACAACCGCAAAAGATAAGCTTTCCGTTTTTTCACGAATTGCTTCGGCTTATGCAACGGGAAAGTACCGCGATATCTCCTGGAAGTCGGTGTTGATTGTGCTGGCTGCGATTATTTACTTTTTAAATCCTGTTGATCTCATTCCGGATTTTATTCCGGTGCTGGGTCTTACAGATGATTTCAGTGTGTTGCTGTGGGTTTACAATACCGCAAGCAAGGAAGTTGACAAGTTTTTGTCCTGGGAACGTTCTATTAGTCAAACCGTATGAAAACAGCATTGATAGCCGGTTCAACCGGATTGATTGGCGGACAGCTTTTACAGCTCTTGCTGAATGATGAGTACTACGATGTTGTTAAAGCGATCAGCCGAAAGCCACTTGAGATTACTCATCCGAAGCTTGAAAATATTGTGCTGGACTTTGATAAGCTGACTGAGCATCACGATAAGCTGAAAGCCGATGACGTTTTTTGCTGTCTCGGCACAACAATCAAAAAAGTAAAGACAAAAGAAAAATTTCGCCAGGTAGATTTTGACTATCCGGTTCAGTTGGCGAGGCTTACCCAAGTCAATGGAGCTGAGCAGTATTTGCTCGTTTCAGCATTAGGTGCAGATAAAAATTCAAATATTTTCTATAATCAGGTAAAAGGTGAAGTGGAGGAAGCAATTGAAAAGATTGGCTTTAAATCTTATCAGATTTTCCGGCCCTCGTTGTTAATGGGAAACCGTAATGAAAGCCGATCAGGTGAGGAGGCAGGGAAAGTGTTCTTTAAATATTTTGGATTCCTGGTACCGAAAAAATACAAAGGTATTGAATCGATTAAAGTTGCCCGGGCCATGCAGGTGCTGGCTGTGCAACATCAGCAGGGGAAACATATTCATGAATCGAAAGAATTGCAGGCATATTAATCATAAGATTATGAAACGCATTATTATTTTACTGGCTGGCATTATTTTCTTTTCATGCGGTGAAAAGAAAGAAAGTACCGAAACAGATGACACAAAAACTGTAATTGCATTCGGTTCCTGCGCACATCAAAATGATCCGCAACCCATCCTTACTGATGTTGCTGCTTTAAAGCCTGATGCATTTATTTATTTGGGGGATAATATTTACAGCGATACATATGAGATGGATACGCTTAAAAAGAACTATCAGATTCTTGGGGCGAAACCGGAGTTTCAGGCGTTGAAAGCAGCCACAAGGATCTATGCCATCTGGGATGATCATGATTTTGGAATGAATGATTCAGGCCGGCATTACCCGTTTAAAAAGGAGTCAAAGGACATTTTCCTTGACTTCTTTGGCGATCAGGATGATTCTTTGATCCGCAAACATGAAGGAATTTACCATACGGCCTGGCTTGAAAAAGCGGGTAAGAAGATCCAGATCATTTTTCCTGACATTCGAACGTTCCGTGACAAATTGTTACCCTACAATGGAAATCGTAATGGCCAGAAAGGCTATGAATACGAGCTTGATTATTCGCCTTACACAACTTCCGATTCAACTATGTTGGGCGAGGAACAATGGAAATGGCTGGAAGAGCAACTCGCAATGCCGGCTGATGTAAAGATCATCGCTTCGAGCACTCAGTTCTCCATCACGCATAATGGCTATGAAGCCTGGGCAAATTTTCCGCATGAGCAAAAACGATTTGTTGACTTGATTAAGAAAACTAATGCAAATGGCGTGTTCTTCATTTCTGGTGACGTGCACTATGCCGAATTATCAAAACTGAATGTTGATGGTGGCTATCCGTTGTACGATGTAACGTCCAGTGGGATAACGTCAACATGGGAATTTGCCACACCTAATGATAACCGAAGTGACGGTCCGGTGATGGAGAATAATTACGGTCTTGTCACGATTAACTGGTCAAAAGAAGATGCGGAAATCACGTTTCAAATTTTCGATAAAGCGAAAAAGAAACGAATTGAAAAAACGGTTAAGCTGAGTGAACTGAAGTTTTAAGCTTACTTCAGGTAGTTTGGAACTTCAACACCCCGTCTGAGTTTTGGATCAACAATTAACGGCTTGCGCTCCAGTTTTAACGGAACAACACCTGCCCAGATGTTAAGGTTATAGTCTTCATCATCATCGTTTGGCCCTCCCGTGCGGATCTTTGCTGAGGCTTCTTCGATCTTATACTTCAGCACCATAGTCTTTTTCCATTCGCTGTCGTTTGGCTGGCGGATATCGTTCCAGCGGCCGGGTTGCATTTTATTGGTAAAGACTTCTAATGCTTTGTATAGCTCGTCTTTGTCGGTAACTAATTCTGTATTACTGAAAATCACCACCGACCGATAGTTCACGGAATGATGAAAAGCAGAGCGTGCCAGCACCAGGCCATCAATGTGCGTGACACCAATGCTTACCGGTAATTTCTTCTCAGCCAGCGCGCGCATGTAAAAACTTCCAACTGATCCGTGGATATAGAGGTAATCATCAATCCGGCAAAAGCCGGTCGGGATTTGAAAAGGTTGACCCTGAAGATTAAAAGCTACTGTGCAAACCAACGCATCATCCAGAATAGCAAAGACAGTATCTTTATCGTACGAACCACGCTTTGCTAAGCGCGTGATGGTGGTGCGATCAGTTTTTTGAAATTCGGCCACAGTTATGCTTTGATAATGTGATTCCAGCCATGAATGTCTGCTTCATGGCCCGTGCGAAGGTCATTTAGTTTTTTCTTCAGTCGCATCATTAGTGCTGAATCTGTGATGGCCGGAAGGTGATAATCTTTCCCGTGAATATTGATTGTAGCAACCGGTGAAACCACCGCAGCCGTTCCGGCACCGAAGGCTTCTGTAAGCTTTCCGCTTTGAAATCCTTTTTCAAGTTCATCAATGCTGATCTTTCTCTCTTCCACGGTCACGCCCATGTCTTTTGCCAATTGTGCTAAGCTGTTGCGGGTTACGCCATCCAGGATAGAGGATGACAGGGCAGGGGTAACCAGTTTTCCATCGATCACAAACATAATATTCATAGCCCCGGATTCGTCTACATATTTATGCTCTTTGGCATCGGTCCAGATCACCTGATCAAATCCCTGCTCACGCGCCAAGTGTGTCGGATAGAATGCTCCGCCATAATTACCTGCACATTTCGCAAAACCGGTTCCGCCTTCAGCCGCACGAACGTACTCCTGTTCAACTTTTAAGCGAACAGGCTTAGTGAAGTATGGCCCAACCGGACTCGTCATAATGACAAATAAGTATTGATCCGAAACCTTAACACCCAGTTTCGATTCAGATGCAAACACCACCGGGCGAATGTATAAAGAGCATCCTTCAGCGCTTGGGATCCAGTTTTCATCAGCTTTTACAATCGCTTCAAGGCTTGATGTAAACAGCTCTTCACTCATACCGGGCATACACATGCGGGCGAGTGATTTAATCAATCGCTGATAGTGACGTTTTACCCGGAAGATGTTAATACTTCCATCTTTCATTTTGAAGGCCTTCATTCCTTCAAAAATTGCCTGTCCGTAATGAAGCGCAAGCATGGCTGGAGTCATCGGCAGATTACCGAATGGTATTATTTTAGCTTCGCTCCACTTACCTTTATCATAACTGGCCACCAGCATGTGATCGGAAATATGTGTTCCGAACCCCAGGTTATCGAAGTCAACTTCTTTAATGCGTGATTGTTTGGTGCGCTCAACAGCGATGGATGCGGTAGTTGTATTCATAGAAGTGAAGTTTTGCTCAAGATAGAAATTATTTCATGGATGCGAACCATGTGATGATCGTCATGCTCGGCATCAAACCAGGCCAAATCTACGGGTGTCATAGATAGTTTTAAGCGCGGATGTAACGATGTTTTTGTTAAATCTGAATCTGTAATGGTTCTGTATTTCAACAGATTGTTAATGCGGGTTTGTTTGAAATATTCCAGTACATCTTTTATAGGCCAGGGGTTGTAATTTTTTGGTTCAAATACTGCCGGAGAAAGGATTGAAGCACGGTTACAGATCTCATCAATTCGCGCGCTGGCAATTTCGTTCACCTCAGCCAGGTGACCAATATTCTGTTTAACAGACCATTTACCTTTTTCCTGAATAGATAAAATCTCATCGGAAACATTGTGCAGTTTGACCTCCATCCTGCAGATGGTTCCGTCCAGTCGCTCCAAATAAAAAGGCAGCATACCGGCAGGAAGTCCGAATGTAAATTTACGTTCAAACCAATCCAGTCTTTTCATGCAGTAACACGTTTACCTACAATAATCAGACTTCGCTCTACGCCATCCAATACCGCAACGTTGGGGAATAGCGCCCACTGCTCAAACCCAAAAACTTTGAACAATTTTAGGCTGGGTTCATTATGGGAGAAGATGTATCCAAGCAACGATTTGATTCCGAAAGATGGAGATTGCTTTATGATATATTCCAGGATTTTTTTTCCGTAACCTTTTCCGCGGGCTCTTTCATCCAGGTATATACTTACTTCAGCTGTTTGATTGTAGGCTGGTCGCCCATAGAAAGATTCAAGGCTTACCCAACCGATAATTTTATCACCCTCTAAAACAATGTATAGCGGTCGTTTTGAAGGGTTATGATTGTTGAACCAGTTTACTTTACTTTCAACGGAGACAGCCTCCGTATCGGCCGTTACCATTCTTCCGGGAATAACGGAATTATAGATCGCTACGATTGCAGGAAGATCTTCGATTGTTGCATGTTTGTAAACCAGTTCGGTCATTATAAGTCTTTCTTTAAAAGGAAATCTGTTTGTGGATCGTTACCAACCATAAAAATGTGAGAGCTAAACTTCTCAAAGCCGAACCTTTTGTAAAACCCCTGTGCGTGATCGTTATGTTCCCACACACCAAGCCAGATTAATTCAAAACCCTGAAGTCTCGCCTGCTCAAGGCAATGATTCATAAGCGCTTTCCCTGCTCCCCGGCCAATATATTTGTCTAGTAAATATAATCTGTGCAGCTCGATCAATTTCTTATCGGGAAATTGGTTATTAACCTCTGTTGAATTTCTCAACCGCGCATACCCGACAGCATCGCCATTGATGTGAGCAATATAAAAAATACTTCCCGGTGCCTCAATGTCCTTGAGAATTTGCTCTTCACTGAAAGCTTGATTTACATATGTTTTAAAGTCTTCCGGATTATTATCCTTTTCAAAAGCTTCGCAAAACGACTGCAGTCCAATTGTTGTTAATAACGGAGCATGTGAAGCATTCGCCTGAATAATTGTTATGGAACTCATGACTTTATAAAAGCGGTAGGCTTATGATGGACCGGAAAGTTAACGGATCGGGCAATAAAGCACAATTTATTAGCTTCATGATGCAGTGCATTTGCTTTCATGATCATGCTTTCATGTTGCACCGTCACGTGAGGATTAAGGGTCGCTTCTGAGAATTGACCGCTTCCATCTGTTTCTTCCGTCATGGTTGCCGTTGCATGATCTTCATAGGCAAGCACAATAACCCCGTTTGCGGAACATATATGTAAATACCATAGCATGTGGCATGCAGAGATAGAATCCAGTAAAAGATCTTCCGGACTGTAACGCGATTTGTCACCCCGGAAAGAAGGATCGGATGAGCCCTCAATATCTTTCTTGCCACCTGCCGAAATGATGTGATTGCGGCTGTAGGCTTTGTATCCGGAAGTACCGGTTCCCTGATTGCCCGTCCAGGTTATTGTTGCGGTGTAGGTGTGTTGCTTCATGTTAATGATAACGCCATTTTTATATTGCCACGCGCATATAACCCGTCATTATGTACTTCAACAAAGCCAAGTTTGCGATAAAGTGCGATGGCCGGAACCTGCCGTGTGTTTGAGTATAAAATGATTTTTGATGCACCTAATGCTTTGGATTTTTTGATCGCAGCTTCTGCCAGTGACTGCCCGATTTTAAGGCCACGGAATTTTTTGTCGACCGCCATTTTGGTAAACTCAAATACTCCCGGTTCCAGGTAACGTAGTCCAACTGTACCGGCAATTTCCCGATTTACGGTTGCCATGAGTATAGCGCCTCCCGGTGCCAGAATGTACTGGTCAGGGTTCTTCAACACGTTAATGTCGAGCGGCTCGAGGGTAAAAAATTCTTCGATCCATTCGCGGTTAAATTTTTCAAACCACGGCTGATGTTCGGGCTGGTATTCGACAATCGTAAGTTCCGTTACATCCATATTCCTTTTTCCGTTATTTTCTTTGGCATTTGAAGAAAACCTCCATCAACAATAAAAAGCCGTGCTCCGGTTTCGGTGTAACTCCGGTGTGAGCTTGCATCGTCCGATACCTGGTAGCTCATGCCTTTTCGCAACACAAACGTTTCGCCTGACTTCAGCTCAGTCGTTAACTCACCTTCCAGGCAAAAAAGAATGTGACCTTTTGTGCACCAGTGATCTGCTTTATAACCTGCTGAGTAGTTAACCATCCGCACCCGAAGGTCGCCCCATTGAAGGGTGCGCCAGTGTGCTAAACCGGTTTCGCCCGCGTGTTCAGTTTCGCTGAGACTTGTCCAGTCGGTAATATTAAAATCTATCGGGGCCGGGTTGCTGTTACTCATTTGGTAAGCTCTGCTTTCCATAAACTTCTTAGCTGGTATCCACGGTTAACTACGTAAATGCCGGCTATGGTAATCAATATAGCGATACCCATCCGCACGGTTAACTTTTCATCCAGTACAAGCCAGCCGAGCAGCACTGCTACCAACGGGTTTATGTAGGCATACATCGATACAATAGTCATGGGCAACTTGCGAAGCGCATACGAGTAACATGCATATGCGATGATCGATCCGAAAATGATCAGGTACAACATCGACCAGCCTGCTTCAGGTGACCACGAGATGCTGGTAAGGTTATCGAACATCAGGCTTGCCGGGAACATGAACAGTCCGCCAAAGAGCATTTGCAGCCCGGCATTTAAAAACGGATTGCTGTCAGCATTGTGCTTTTTGATCCAGATGCTTCCGCTCGCCCAACTGATTACCGCTCCAAAAGTTGTAATAATGCCTAACGTATATCCCAGAGTAGAAAACTCGCTCAGATGTTCTCCGAAAATCATAATAATTCCGGTAAGGCCGATTGCTACACCCAACACGATGGGGAATGTTGGTTTTTCTTCCCGGTTTACCGAAAGGTTGATGAGGATAACCATCAATGGCATAAGTGAGCAGATGATGGCAGCAATACCGCTCGGAATGTGCATCTCACCCCATGCAACTAAACCGTTACCCAGCGTGATCAAAAAAAATCCGGCAATCGCCTGACGAAGAATATGCTGCCCCGATGGCAAGGCAACTTTAGCAAATGCAAACATAGATCCTGCCAACAGGAAACCGGCAGTGGTTTGACGAATAGCGGAGAATAAGAAAGGCGGAAAGTGTAAGACAGCAATACGCAAGGCCAGATAGGTAGTACCCCAAATGAGGCAAACGGCAGCCAAAGCAAAATACGGTAAGTAGGGGTTCCGGGTATTCATGAAGTCAATAAGTACTTAACAAAGTTCCTGTTTATACGTATGAAAAACAGTTTCAGTTTTGTTTTTATTGACCATATCAGTTTGTAATGCTAGTTTAACTTTCGTGTATTAAATTTCGTTAGCGGAACAGATTGCGGATTGTTTTGGTTTTACACCCGGTTTAGACTAAGATTCCGGGAATTCCGTCATCTGTACTGAACATAACCTCACACATTTGAAGAGACCTTCTACCGTTGTTTACCCGGAATTTGAAAAGGAAATCGCGCGGAGCGAGTATCAGCGAACGCAGCTGATCATTGTCATTTTTTTAGTGGCGTTCGTAATCATTAACGTTAACTTTTTTTTCCTGAATGATACTGTCACAGCAGTTTACGGTGGAGCCGACAACTATTTCTTTGCGGTTGGCTGGCTCATTTTATTCATTCTGTATGAGGTAGTTGTACTTCGAATAATCGCCTTTCTGCAGAAAAAGTATCAACGGGTTAGCGAGACGTTTCGCTTTATCCATACGCTGATAGAGATCTCATTCCCGAGCATGCTTATGCTTTATATGGTTGATATGGAACATCAGCTAACGTTTATCGATTCTCCGATCTTCCTGCTGTATTTCCTGTTTATCATAATCTCTGTACTGCACCTTGATTTCAGACTGAGCTTTCTTACCGCATTGTTGGCCGCTGTTCAATACGCAGCAATTATTTATTATGGCTTCCGGCTTGATCTTCATTCAAACGATTATTTCTCGCTACTTCCGGAGAACAGCTTTTACCTGCGCTGCGTTGTGCTCGCCATGAGCGGACTGGCGGCAGGATATGTGGCGCAACAAATGCAGAAGAGAATTTATATCTCATTCGATTTACAGCGCGCAAAAAGCGATATGGAAGTTTTGTTTGGTCAACAGGTATCACGTGAAGTTTTCTCAGCGCTCATTCAGGAACAGGGAAAAGCTAAAAAGCAGGAAGCTACCGTACTGGCGTTGGACATCCGAAACTTTACCGCGTTCGCGGAAACGCATTCACCGGATGAGATCATGGATTTCCAGAATAAGATTTTCGGTCCGATCATCGATATCATCAATCAGCACCAGGGTATTGTAAACCAGATACTCGGTGACGGCATCATGGCAACATTCGGCACACCGGTTGAAAACCCGCTGCATGCCGATATGGCGTTTGAAGCTGCACTCCGGATTTTGAGTAAGGTAAATGAGCTTTGCCGTGAAGGGGTTATTCCCGAAACAAAGCTTGGAATGGGCCTGCATACCGGTGATGTTGTAACCGGAAATATTGGTAATGAAAGCCGAAAGCAATATTCGATCAGTGGTTCAGCCGTAATTATTGCTTTTCGGGTCGAGCAATTGAATAAGCAGTTTAATTCAGAGCTTTTGATTACTGATGCCGTGAAAAGCCGGATTGCCATGGGGAAAATTTCACTTACATCGCTTGGAAAACAAGCAATGAAAGGCTTTGGTACTGAAGTAGAGATTTACCAGGTCGAATCCTAAGGAATTACCGGGTGCGAGTAAAAAAGCAATAAAGCTATGGTAAACCCGATAATCGAAGCGACAAAGCCAAACATAAAAATACTGTAGGAAATGCGCAGCAGCTTATACTTACGCGCCAGTACCTTGCCATTAAAATAAATATCCTTGATTAAGCTTCCGTAGAGATAGTCAGCGTCTTTCATCATCTCACGCATTCCCCAATCATAATTGGTGAGTTCCATGCCATGAAAATTTCCAAAGAATAAAAGGTTGGTCTTCTTTTCTTTAATATCCTCGCGGGTAAACTTACCGGAAGAAATGTTGGGCCGGGTTGCCAGGATGGCAAATACGATCGTTACAAGACACGTAATTACCAGCATGAGTGTCGGGATAAGCAGGTTGGGCCATTCTTCCAGTTTCCGGAATAATACGGAGATAACAACCGACAGGATAATGGAATTGATCGAAATCATGATGTTTGATTTGGTGTCGGCCATTCCGCTTAAGGTGATGTGATTTTCGGACGTTACACGGAACATGGTTTCAATGCCACGGTCCGGATTTAATTTTTTATCCAGCTTTTTCTGAAGCTTGCCGAGCTCCTTTTCAAGATCCTTAACGTAACCTTCGTCCACCCCGGGCTTCAGCATTTTTTTAAGCTTTTTTATGTTTTTGCGTTTCCGCTCTTCCAGAACCTGACGGCCGTATAATGTAAAGTATTGGTGACTCTTCAGAAATTTCAGGTTGTAAGCAGTCCACTCCTCGTCCGTTTCAAACTTGATATTCTTGAATGTCTCGATCTCGGTGCGGATCGACTGAGAGCACTCCAGAATATCTTTCCGCGACAGGTGAAACATGTCTGCATCGCACAATACTTGTTCCGGTAAATTCTTCGGGCTCTGTGGCATGCGGGTAGCCGCAATAAGATCTTTTACTTTTTTTATTTTCTCAGCAGATGCTCCCCACGTCTCCAGCAGCGTGCCCGCTGTTGTAGCTGATCGTTCCTCATGATGATCCCGGTCTTTTTCATAACCCGTATCATGAAGCCAGGCAGCAACAATCACATTCTCCAATTCATCATTCGAGAGGCTGCTTTGCTTGCCGATCTCTTCAGCTGCTTCAGCAACACCTGTGGTATGGCTAAGGTTATGGTACGTAAAAGTCTTCGGAAGTTTCCGGAGTACCTCTTCGGCATACGCCCGCGATTTCTGGATAAGTTCGGTTTCCATCTGACCTTTCGATTGCTAAATATCAAAAATTGACTCGAATTAAACTACCTGTTAAAGGAACAGGTTTTTAAAGATGTTCGTTCCGTATCACAAATCGCTAAACTCACTTTATCTTTAACGCCATGTCCAAAGCTATTTTCTGGCTGTCCCTGCTTTTCGTTTCGTTTAACCTTGCCGCACAGGATAATTTCCACATCTACCTGATTGGCGATGCAGGAAAAGTTTCGGTAAACGATGCGCCTTATAAGAAATTCCTTCAACAGCAATTAAACGACTCAGTGCCTTCAGCCATTGTTTTCCTGGGTGATAATATTTACCCGAAGGGTATGCCGGATGAATCCAACAAACACCGGGATGAAACTGAGCAAGTTCTGGAAGCATCCCTAAATCTTGCTCCGGGATTTAAGGGGCCAGTCATTTTTGTGCCGGGTAATCATGATTGGAAACGGGGTAAGCCGGATGGATTAAATTTCATTAAGAATCAACAGGCGTGGCTCGATTCGCTTCATCGTGATAACGTAAAGTTGCTTCCTCAAAATGGCTGTCCTGGCCCTGTAGAAATTTCCTTAAGTGATAAGGTTGTGCTGATCATCATTGATACACAATGGTGGCTTCACCCCTGGGAGAAACCGGAAGGAGAAACCAGTTTATGTGAGTGTAAAACCCAGGCAGACCTGATCGTTCAACTGGATGATGCATTGCGCAGAAATACCAGCAAGCGCGTTATTGTGGCTGCACATCATCCGGTGATTACGTATGGCGAGCATGGAGGGGTATTTTCCTTAAAGGATCATATTTTCCCGTTCACCGATCTGAATAAAAAATTGTACATACCATTGCCGGTGATCGGTTCGATCTATCCAATGTACCGTAAGCTATTCGGTAGTATTCAGGATACTTCTCACCCTGAATACCGGAAATTGAAGGATCAGGTAATGACGGTGCTCGAACAATATCCGGGTGTGATCTATGCTTCGGGTCATGATCACTCGTTGCAGTATAGTGAAAAGAAGAATGTTCACTATGTGATTAGCGGAGGCGGTTCGAAATTCGGAACAGCTAAAAAGAAAAAATATGCGCAATATGTTGCTGAATCGCAGGGCTATGTCCGGGTCAGCGTTTCAAACCAGAATGCAGCAAAGCTTGAATACATTTCGCATGACAAGATCACGTTTGAAAAAGATATTAAAGTCCTGGATTGGGTACCTGCAGACTCTCCTTCGGCATTGATAGATTACAATAAGCCTGTGCTTGCCAATGCCAGCGATCAGTATGCAGCGGGCAAGTCTCATAAAAAATGGCTGGGAGAAAATTATCGCGCGGAATGGGCCCGAAAAATTAACGTTCCGGTTTTTAACATTAATGAAGAGCATGGCGGGTTAAAGATCACTCAACGGGGTGGAGGGCATCAAACTATTTCCCTTCGATTAGAAGATTCGAACGGTCATGCGTACTCCTTGCGTTCAATTGAAAAATATCCGGAGAGCGCATTGCCGGAACCTTTCCGAAATACATTTGCGGAAGATATAGTACAGGATCAGATCTCGGCAGCGCATCCATATGGTGCGCTGGTTATTCCTTATCTCGCGGAAGGTGCGGGTATTTATCACACCAATCCGAAAGTTGTATTTGTTCCAAATGATCCGAGTCTGGGTGTTTACCGGAAAGATGTAGCGAACAGATTAATGTTGTTTGAAGAACGGCCTGATGGCAATGCAAAGGACATGGATTTTTTCGGTAACGCTGAAAAAATGATCAGTTCAACAAAATTACTGGAGCAGCTTGCTAAAGACAATGATAATGCGGTAGATCAGAAATTCTTTTTGCGCTCGCGTTTGTTTGATTTATGGATAGGCGACTGGGACCGGCATGATGATCAATGGCGCTGGGCAGAGTTTGATTCTAAAAAAGGTAAAACCTATCGCCCCATTCCGCGCGACCGCGATCAGGCGTTCTTTGTAAGCGAAGGCCGCATTCCAAAATTTTTAGGACATAAATGGCTTCTTTTTCAGTTTGAAGGCTTTGATAACAAGATCAACTGGCCTTCGGGCTTAATGTTTAGCGGCAGGTATATCGACCGCAGATTTCTGACAACACTAAATCGCGAAGACTGGATTGCAGTAGCGGATGATCTGGCCACGCGTCTTACAGATTCACTGATCGATGCATCATTGAAAAAATGGCCCGAGGAAATTTACACGCTGCACGGTGAAGAAATTGCCTCACGGCTTAAGACCCGCAGAAAAAATTTAAGAGAAGATGCGTTGAAACATTATGCCTTTCTGGTAAAAGAAGTAAGCCTGACGGGCTCGGACAAGCGTGAATACTTTGAGATTGAACGACTGCAGAACGGGAATGTAAATGTGAAAGTATTTAAGCTTAGCAAAGAATCTGAAAAAGGTAAGTTGTTATACGAACGATTATTTTTTGCATCTGAAACAGATGAGATCAGGGTGTATGGATTAGGAGGTGAAGATCAATTTGTAGTTTCCGGAGATCGTACAAGAAAAATAAAAGTCAGGATTATTGGCGGAACAGGAAAGGATGTTGTAAAGGCGTCAAAAGACAAAGCCACTTATGTGTATGATGTAAAGAATGACATTTCTTTCACTGAAAATGCGAAAATTAAAGACCAAACCTCAACCGATCCTAAAGTAAACGATTACAATTGGAAAGATTTTAAGTACGACCGTGCAGTACCGTTGATCTATGCAAACTATAACATTGACGATGGAATTTTTCTGGGCGGAGGCTTTATCAGGCTCAATCAGGGTTTCAGGAGAGACCCGTTTGGGTCAAAACATCTATTCCTGGCGAGCTATGCAGCGAATACCAGCTCCTTTAATTTCCGGTATGATGGAAGATTTACGGGCGTGATAGGAAAATGGAATGGTGAAATTGACGCTGACATTAAAGCACCTAATTACGTGAACAACTTTTTCGGCTGGGGAAATGAATCGGTGTTTAATAAAAACATTAACGATAAGCCTGACATTCAGGTAAGCAGAGCGATAAATTATTACCGGGTTAGATTCCAGGAAATGAGACTTGACCTAAAACTTTCCAGGAGACTCGGTAAAATTGCATTTTTAAAAGCAGGGCCATCTTTCCAGCGTCTTGAAATTGAAGATCCGGAAGGAAAAGATCGCTACGTAAGCGATGAGTACATTCCAACACATCCGTTGGTCGAGAACGACAGAAATTATCTTGGTCTGTTAACTTCATGGGGCATTGATAAACGAAACAATCCTTTATTAACCACGCGCGGAGTTTATCTCGAACAGAGCTCACGGTACATGAAAGGTTTTGATACAGATAATTTTACTTCCCATAACGCAACGCTTTCGGTTTACCAGGCTTTTAAAATTCCGGCAATCATAACCTTTGCGTTCCGCGCAGGCGGTGGGGTTAATACAGGTAAATACGAGTTCTACCAGGCGCAGGTACTCGATGGAAAAACAGAAATCCGGGGATTCAGAAAAACCCGTTTTTATGGCGACAAGAAATTATTCTTTAATAACGAAGTCCGGCTCAAGCTGACAAGTTTTCAATCATACTTGTTCCCGGCACACCTGGGAATCCTGGCCTTTTACGATGTGGGTCGCGTATGGTACAAAGATCCGGCAACAAACGATGATCCTACTGCCAATGACGGCAGATCAAATGTATGGCACCAGGGTTTTGGCGGAGGTATCTGGTTTACTCCGTTCAATCTGACTGTTTTATCAACCGAAGCAGCTCATTCCAAAGAAGGTACCGTATTCTATGTCCGCCTTGGATTTTTATTTTAATCAGGTTCCTGTTCTAACTTTTTGCCCAAGCCTTCTACCGCTGCAACATTAAAAAAACCTACTGCTTTTAAAGGGCCTGCTGTAACAGCATCAATGTTTGTTGATACGTTGGCAAGCGGAGTTGAAAACAATTCACCAAATCCTCCCGGCCGATCAGTTTGTACAATTACCTGGCTGAGGAATGTAAATGATTCATACGTAATAGAATGAACCTCAACGTAAACTGAATCACCTATTGCATACGGAGATAACGGCTGATCATCTTCATCCACATCGGTCGGGTTAATGTCGCGGATAGGAGGTATGAATGTTATTCCATCAAAGCTCCCGCCCGGTGAAAACCCTGCATCGTATGCAATGTTGATCTCACTCGGTTTACTTAGCAGGGTTCCGTTCTTATACGTGCGGATCCAGTATGTATCTCCGGTACCGGGTAGCTCTTTTGCCCAGAACTGCGCAGTGTAGGAGTTATCCGGATAAAACGGACTGTCATCTTTTTCAAATGTAATACTGTCGATGGGAACCGTACGCTTGATCTTAGAGACAGCCTGAAAGGTTTGACCATCAACAAGTACCGTTAAGGTATATGCTCTTCCAATCTCCCCGAAAACTTCTTCTGTTGTTGCCGCATCCGTTGACCATTTATATACTCCTGCATTATCCGGATCTTCTGTAAAATCAACGCTACCTCCATCGTAACTAACGGTTACAATCGCCCCGCTAACTCCCGAAGGAAGGGCGTCACTCAAATATGGTTGCGACAGCGTTAGCCGGATCACCTGGTCTTCTACTTTGTTGTTGATCCAGGCATCGACCACCAGAACGGGATCTGCTTTTCGTAAACTGGGATCAATAACATCTTCACAGGAAACGAACAACGTACCTGCTGCCAATAGCCAAAAGATTGATTTTATATAGCGTGTCATCGTCATTAGAATTTAAAGTTATAAGAAACCGAAGGGACCATGGTTCCGATAATGGAAAGCTGAGTTGCTTTTGTATTGATTTTTTGACCGGGTACATAACGCTCATCTGCCTGTGAGAAGTAGATCGAGAACGGATTCTTTCTTGCATATGCGTTGTAGATCGAGAATACCCAATAGTCAGTGTTCTTTCTTTTCTTGCCGTTCTTTTTAAACTGTTTTCCCTCCAGTCGCGCGGAAAGATCCAGACGGTGGTACAACGGCAAACGAACATTATTGCGTGAGCCATCGGCATTATAAGGGATCAGAACGCCCTGAACTACATAGTAAGATGTTGGAAAGGTAGTAGGAGTTCCCGAAGTAAGCGCAAAGTTCCCGGAAACGGACCACCTTTTGTTAATATCATAGAACGCAGTGATTTTTAAATTATGAGTTTGATCATAGCGGGCAGCGTACCATTCGCCATTGTTGATGCCGTCAACTTTTAATTCAGTACGGCCAAGTGTGTAGCTGATCCAGCCATTTAATTTACCGGTCTTTTTGTGCAGGTATAATTCTAATCCATACGCACGTCCTTTACCACTTAATAAATCGCCTTCCAGGAATTCATTGATCAACAAATCAGCACCATCAATATAGTCGACCTGGTTTTGTGTTAGCCGGAGATACGTTTCGGCAGAGAACTCCCACATCTTACTAATCGTATGAAAGTATCCAAGGGTTGCCTGATCCCCGATTTCGGGTTTTATATTATTCGAGCTTGGAGTCCATACATCCAACGGGTTTGAAGCCGTTGTATTAGAGATCAGGTGAAGGTATTGAACCATGCGGTTGTAACTGGCTTTGATTGAGCTTCGTTCAGACAATGCAACTTTCGTGGAAAGTCTCGGCTCAAAGTTGCCATAATGTGCAATAGACTCTCCATTCTTATAATGAACTTCTCCTTCGACCGGTTTTCTTTTTCCAGCCGTAGTATCACCATATAGGTAAGCAGTTCCGGGGCCGAAGTAGCGGAAATCTGAATAGCGAACTCCGTATTCGAGCGACCAGATATCGTTGAACTTGATGCTGTTGTTAATGTATAAAGCAGTCTCCAGATTATATTTTTCAGCCAGCACAATGTGTGTTGCATCACCGTTGGAAACGCCTAATGCATCGGCAGGCTTAAACGTGTAATAAATAACATCTGCTCCAAAACTCAATTCATTATTACTGTTGATGAAATAGGTGAACTCGGGCTTCACCATAAAATTGGTGATGGAAGAAGTCCATTTGAAATTATCCAGCTCATCTTCACCGAATTGCAGCCTGTAATTGTAGTTACTGTAAACTGCTGAGATGTTGGAGAATAGCTTATCGCTGAAGAGGTGATTCCAGCGAAGCGTTCCGGTAGCATTACCCCATCTAAATCCCTGATTTTTATCGAAGAAAAAGTTATCACGCCCGAAGTATCCTGAAAGGTAAACGTGATTGTTATCATTAACCTTGTAATTTGCTTTCGTTGTGAGATCATAAAAATTAAGCGCACCTCCATCCTTTAAAATCTCAACAAATGGTCGGGCAAGAATATCGATGTACGATCTTCTTCCGGAAACAATGAATGATCCTTTTTCTTTTACAATCGGTCCTTCGAAAGATAGTCTGCTGAAAATCGTTCCGATACCCCCTGTCGTTTCATATTCTTTATTATTACCATCCTTCATCCGCACGTCCAGAATAGAAGCCAGTCGTCCACCATACTTGGCCGGAATAGCTCCTTTATAGAGTTTGGTATCTTTTACCGCATCGGGATTGAATGTGGAGAAAAAGCCGAGCATATGTGACGAATTGTAAACCGGAGCTTCATCCTGTAAAATTAAATTCTGTCCAACGCTTCCGCCCCGCACATTAAACCCGGTCGCACCTTCGCCCACCGTACTCACACCGGGTAAACTTTGTAAACTCTTAATAATATCCACCTCCCCCAGGAAAGCCGGCATCTTTTGGATAGTAGAAATATCGAGCTTGGAAACACTCATCTCCAGGTTTTGGGAACGGGCATTCTCATCTCCATCCGAAGTAACGATTACTTCTTCAAGCTCGGTAGTTTCAGAAACCAGTTCAATGTCTAATTGAATATTCTCTAGCAATGAAACCTTTTGTATTTTTTTCTGATAACCGATGTAGGTAAATTCCAGTGTATACTCTCCGGAGGGTAGAGTTAAAGAATAAAAGCCGTACACATTAGTTGAGCCCCCGGTTTTCGCTTCCAGCACATAAACGGTCGCTCCTATGAGCTTTTCACCACTGGCTGCATCTTTGAGATACCCGTTAACGGTGTTTTTTGATTGACTGTACCCCGCGTAGGGTAAAATAAACAAACTGAGAGTGAAGATAAAGCGGTAAAGATTGATCATGGGTGGGGCTATATACTGGAATACGAATAAGTCGCTGAGATATTTTAAATGTTACGGAGACAAAACCTCATAGTTGTCCGCAAACGATACCGTCAATCAACTACCTCATTAACACAGAAATTAAATCATTGTTTACGGAATTCGGATGGCTAAAGTTATTTAACAAACAGTTCATATTTTCGTATTTTTGACAATATCAGTTTAAAATATGAAAACCCTCATCCGGCAGGAACATAAATACGTGGATGTCTCTGATCGCATTGAAAAATTGATCGAAAACGGAGTGTTAAAAGTTGGTGATAAGCTTTTATCCGTTCGTGCATTAAGTAAAGAACAGGGGATAAGCCTCAGCACGGCATTTCAGTCGTACTACCACCTGGAAAGTAAGGGTTTGATCGAAGCCCGGCCGCAATCCGGTTACTACGTAAAGTTCAGCCGCGAACATATTCTTGACTTACCGAAAGCCAGTGAACCCCCGGATGATGCAGTGCCCGTAAGTATTGACGAAATGATCAGCAGCGTTTACCATGATCTGAACTCAGAAAAGCTGATCCATTTTTCGTTAGGTGTTCCTTCGATCGAATTACTGCCTGCAGCCAAGTTTAATAAATCGGTTATGCAGGCAATTCGTGAATCGAAAACAAGCTGCATGCAGTATGAACATATTCAGGGTAATGTTGCATTAAGAAGACAGATTGCGCGGCAGGCCTTTAACTGGAGTGGTACTCCGCATGAAGAAGATATTGTTGTTACGGCAGGTTGTGTCGAAGCCTTGTCGTTATGCATCAAAGCAACAACAAAGCCCGGTGATGCGGTTGCGATTGAGAGCCCCACTTACTTCGCCATCTTTCAGGTAATGGAGAGTCATGGGTTAAAGGTTGTTGAAATACCGACCGATCCGGTAACGGGAATTGACCTGAAATACCTGGAGCAGGCTATTCCAAAATTTGATATTAAAGCGTGCTTGTTCGTTAATAATTTTAATAATCCGTTAGGCAGTTGTATGCCGGATGAGAATAAGAAAGAGCTGGTAGAGATGCTTGCCAGAAAGGAGATTCCGCTCATTGAGGATGATATCTATGGTGAGATGTATTTTGGCAGGAATCGCCCGAAAACGTGTAAGACCTACGATAAGAAAGGATTGGTGCTGCATTGTTCTTCATTTTCCAAATCACTGGCTCCGGGCTATCGGATTGGCTGGGTCATTCCGGGAAGATATAAAGAGCAAGTTATCCGCTTAAAGCGGATGCATACGGTTGCAACTAATACGTTATCGCAGGCGGCTATCGCACACTTTCTTAGCAATGGCCGGTATGAATTGCATTTGAGGCATTTGCGCAAAGCGCTGCACACGCAATCGTTACGGTATATACAGGCGATCTCAGAATATTTTCCGGATGATACCCGGATGACCCGGCCGCAAGGTGGTTTTGCCTTATGGATTGAATTGAATAAAAAGATTAATACGTATAAACTTCATAAGCGGGCGCTGAAACAGAATATCGGGATTGCTCCCGGACAAATATTTTCTTCCCAGGCGCGATTTGAAAATTGTCTTCGTCTGAGCTATGGCGAGCCGTGGAGTAACCGGATTGAAGAGGGGATTAAAACCCTTGGCAGGCTGGCAAAAGAAATGCGGTAACATCTATATTTGTGGGTTTTTAAAAGTAACGGGTGCAAACACTTTTCATCATCTTCCTTTCAGCTGCGACAATACAGGTAATTTATTTTGCAGTTTTTCTCATTGCGCTTTCAAAAAAGAATAAGGTTGAACCTGCCGGACCTCAGCCTGTATCCATTATTGTTTGCGCGCACGATGAAGAACAAAATCTTCGCGCGTTAATTCCGGCTATCTTAAAACAGGATCATCCGGCTTTTGAGCTTATTATCGTGAATGATCGCTCAAATGACGGAACATTTGATTTTCTTTTGGAAGAAACAAAAAAGGAACCGTTGCTGAAGATGGTGAACATTGAAAGCAAGCCTGCGCATGTTAATGGAAAGAAATATGCGATCACGCTCGGTATTAAAGCAGCCAGGTACGACTGGGTCTTATTAACCGATGCTGATTGCAGACCGAATACGGATCAATGGGTAAAAACGGTAAGTCAGAATTTTAATCCTGAGAAAGAATTTACCTTGGGTTACTCCGCTTACGAAAAGAAGCCTGGTTTTCTCAATTTATTTATCCGGTTTGAAACCTTGTTCACCGCTATTCAGTATATCGGGTGGGCATTGGCCGGCAATCCCTATATGGGTGTAGGCCGAAACCTCGCGTACCGTAAAGCTGTATTCCTGAACAATAAAGGCTTCAATAATTTTTTAAGTGTAACGGGCGGTGATGATGACCTGTTTGTGAATCAGCATGCGACAGGAAAAAATACGGCAGTCGCTTTGGGTACGGATGCCTTGGTATACTCTATTCCAAAGACAAGCCTGAAAGAATTCTATCGTCAGAAAATCCGGCATTTGTCTGTTGGAAAAAAATACCGACTGAAGCACCAGCTTTTACTTTCATTCTTTTTCCTGACTCATTTGCTCACGTGGTTTTTAGGACTCCCGTTATTAGTAATCGGGTTTTCCGGAGTAATTTGGGTAGCCTCTGCGCTGGTTTTCAGGACTTTATTGTTTTCTATAACCGTCCATCAGGCTGCATCGCGCTTCGGACAGAAATTTGAATGGGGGGCCGTATCGCTTTTAGATTTTCTTTTTGTGATTTATTATCTTTCAACTGCCCCTGTGGCGTTGTTAACTAAAAAGATACGATGGAAGAGCTGAACCGGCAGTTTTCGGATAAAGCGCTCGAGGATTTTGAGCTGATTGACGAAGCCGTTCAGAAGAACGATGAGAAGGCTTTTGCCAAGCTCATGCAGCGCTATAAGCGGCCAGTGTATCACATGATCCTGAAAATGGTGCGCAATGTGGATGATGCCGAAGACCTCACGATTGAGTCGTTCGCGAAAGCATTCCGGAGTCTGCATCGTTTTAAAAAGGACTTTACGTTCAGTACCTGGTTATTCAGGATCGCTACGAACAACACCATTGATCACATCCGTAAGAAGAAGCTGAATACGTTAAGCATTGACAATCGTTTTACGGATGACAATGGTGATGGAATCTCTATCGAGGTGGAAGATGAAAACCTGAATCCACAGGAGGAAACCATTAAAGAACAAAAGGCTGAACTGATTCAGGTATTTGTGGACAAACTTCCGCCTAAATATCAAAAACTCGTGCGACTTCGGTACTTCCAGGAACTCTCTTACGAAGAGATTGCTGTTGAACTTGAAGCTCCGCTCGGTACGGTCAAGGCTCAATTGCACCGTGCGCGTGAGCTTATGTTTGAGATGGTGAAGAACAAGCGCGATCATATTTGACACACTGTGCGCACTGAACTTATTCTCAAATATTTTCCGGATATCACAAAGCAGCAGCAAGCGCAATTTGACGCCTTGTATGAACTGTATAAAGATTGGAACGAAAAGATCAATGTGATCTCCCGCAAGGACATTGATAACCTATACACCAATCACATTTTACATTCGCTCGGTATTGCAAAAGTAATGTCGTTCAAGCCGGGTGCTTCTGTTCTGGACGTGGGAACGGGTGGAGGCTTTCCGGGGATTCCGTTAGCAATCTTATTTCCGGAAACGGATTTTCATCTCGTTGATTCAATCAACAAGAAGATCACCGTTGTGAATGAAGTAGCAAAAGGAGCAGGCTTAAAAAATGTAAGAGGAGAGTGGATCCGTGCAGAGCAGATCAAAGGTGAGTATGATTTTATCGTCAGCCGCGCGGTTACCCGGATCAAAGAATTTTACGGCTGGATCAATCAGAAAGTAAAGGAAGAATCAGTTCACGATCTGGATAATGGTATCCTGTATCTTAAAGGCGGAGAGCTGGACGAAGAGCTTGGAGAATTAAAACGCCCTTACAGTTTATACAACCTTTCAGATTATTTTAAAGAGGATTTTTTTGAGACTAAAAAGGTTGTTTACGTACCGATTCATTAGTCTTACGTCACTTCGAGTTGGCCTGCCGTCATCCTGAGCGGAGTCGAAGGAAAGGCAGACTCGAAATGACGTTACGAATTTACTTTATAAATCTCCAGCATCTTATCAAACGTCTTTTGTTTCAGCGCCTGAACGTCATCGGTTGTTAATCCTTCAACATGGATTGGTTCACCTGCTACGACTTTGATTCTTCCAGGTTTAATTGTTAATGTTCCCGGTGGCATCAAACGCCCGGCTCCAATTACAACTAAGGGTATAATCGGAAGTTGTGTATCGATCGCAATTCTGAAAGCGCCATCTTTGAAGGGTTGTAAAATTTCTTTCGTCCGGTTTTGAGTTCCTTCCGCAAAAATTAAAATGGAAATTCCGCCTTGCAAAATTTCTCGCAGCTTATCCATGCTTTGCTTACGGCTTTGCGAGCTGGAGCGATCAACAACAACGGTTGCTGCTCTCACAATAAATCCGAACACAGGAATTTTGAGGAGCTCTTTTTTGGCAATTGGTCTAAACTCGCCCGGGATTAAAAGCCGGATACCCGGAATGTCCAGAAATGACGTATGATTGCTTACGTAGATAT
This sequence comes from uncultured Roseivirgaceae bacterium, assembly GCA_964534735.1. GTDB lineage: Bacteria > Bacteroidota > Bacteroidia > Cytophagales > Cyclobacteriaceae > UBA2336. Next base: position 589 of record CAZHQP010000005.1, on the reverse strand, counting down.
AGGATGTTTTCTTCTGAATATTTTCTTTTCCACGGAGGTCATACCGGATAAATGTCAGCTGCATAAAGATCCACGACCAGATCCATAAAAATGAATACCCGATCCAGGAAAATTTACGGCCCAGTAAAAAGGGTATCAGGATGCCGGGCAGCAGCACGATCATGAAAACCGTGAAAACGATCAGAACCCAGAGTGTGTAAAGTTTAACTAAGAATTTCACGATAATGAGCTTAAAAGAAGATTTTATTTTTGTGTTAATAGTAGCGGGATCGTTGACTTGGAACGGTAATTGCCATACTTTAGATGTACAAATTAAACCAATCTGTTATGAAAAAAATCATCTATTTTCTTTTTGTTCTGGCTGTAGTTGCAGCTCCGCAATTCATTCAGGCACAGGACGACAAAACTCCTAAACGTCCGGAGAATATCGATGTTTCTGATTTCGACTCTTTTAAAAATAGCTCGTTCGATATTCTGGATGAATCTGCAAAATTAAAAACCGATGCAACTAAAGTTGATACGGATGTTAAAGCATACGCAGCAACAATTTCCAACGCAAACCTGGAAAAACTCAAAACCGATTATGCTT